>JAEXBC010000462.1 GCA_023457875.1 Bacillota bacterium
TCCTTGTGTGGTGCCTCCTTGCCAAGTAAATTTACTAAGATTATGCAGAAGTATGAAAATGATCCCGAGGCGCTATTTGATGCGGGTATTGCCTATGCCATTGATCAAATCATAGATTTGATTGCACATGACGTAGATGGCATCCATTTATATTGCATGAATAATGCAAAGGTTGCACAGAGAATTTATGCGGGTATTAAGAATTTAGTTTAAAGAAATAGTATAAATCATTAGGAAATAGTATAATAAGTTAAGATAATAGCTGTTAACACCTTTCTTCAGTATAGATTAGAAGAAAGGTGTTTTTGCAAAGTGCCACTATTTACTGCTTAGGAGAAAAGTTGAATTTAGCAACGGCCTATGCTAAACTGACAATAGTTACCAAGAATTAAAAAGCATTCTAATTCCCACAGGATATCAATATAATATTTGGAAGGAGAAACCAATATGGAAATTGCCTTAGGTATTTTAATCCCCTTTTTAGGCACAACATTAGGTGCTGCATGTGTGTTTTTTCTTAAGGATGAGCTCAAACCATCTATTCAAAAAGGCTTACTTGGATTTGCGTCAGGCGTGATGATTGCTGCGGCCGTATGGTCACTTCTCATACCTGCTATAGATATGAGTGAAGATGCTATGGGAAAATTAGCCGTTGTTCCGGCAACTGTTGGTTTTGCATTAGGGATGCTCTTTCTTTTAGTGATTGATAAATTAATTCCCCATATGCATCTTAATAGTGAAGAGCCAGAAGGCATAAAAAGTGCTTTAAAAAAGAGGACGATGTTGGTATTGGCTGTCACCTTGCATAATATACCAGAAGGGATGGCAGTAGGTGTTGTATTTGCAGGCTTAGTATCAGGAAGTAATACCATTACCACAACGGGTGCAATTGCCCTTGCGGTGGGTATTGCCATTCAAAACTTCCCTGAAGGGGCAGTTATTTCATTACCATTAAAAGGTGAGGGTATCAGTAGGGCAAAAGCCTTTTTATATGGGCAGTTATCTGGTATTGTGGAGCCAATAGGTGCGATAGTTACCATATTACTTGCAAGCATTGTAATACCCGTTTTGCCTTATCTACTTTCCTTTGCAGCGGGCTCTATGATGTATGTGGTGGTGGAGGAGCTCATTCCAGAGGCCTCAGAGGGAGAACACACCAATATTGGAACAATAGGATTTGCTGTAGGCTTTTTAATCATGATGGTCCTTGATATTGCATTAGGGTAAAAGGTACTTGACTCTACACTTACTGGAGACTTTATACTAAGGTCGAATTCTAGGAAGTGGAGGAGAAAAAATGAATAATGTTTACTTAAAAGCAAAAAATTATATTATGGATAAGGGAAGTGACTTGCAGAAGATATGCTGTAAGTTAATTGATGGTACAGCAACGCAGCAAGAAGTTTGCAACCAGTTAGCTAAGTATCAAAATCCAGACGGTGGTTTTGCAAAGGGGATTGAAATAGAATACCTAGGTGATGCAAGTTCAGTGATGTCAATAGCTGCAGCACTTAGCCACATTGCTCGTATGGGTTTAGGAGATAGCAAGGTTTATAGGGATACGGTTTCTTATCTCAAAAAAGTCCAATGCTTAGATGGTAGCTTTGACGAAAGTGATGCGTTCCAAAAGTTACCGCATCCACCTTATATGGACCAGGGTGTTTATGTTGAGTATAAGACAGGTGTAATTGTTAAATGGTTATTAGCTATGGGCTGTCAGGAAAAAGAATTGATCAACAAGGCCATTAGCTATATGGATAAGGCTTTTGATGAAGTTTCAAAGGAAAATGATATTTGGTCTGCTATAGGTTATATAGGCGTCTATGCACAACTTCCACCTTCTCCTAAACATGAGGAGATTATGGGGTGGTGCATGAAGGTGTTTTCAAGTGGAGAAAAAACCTCCATGTGGCAACAATACTCAGGACGTATTGAATCAGGAGAGCCTATTAGCCAGCACGAAGTGAAGGCCGTCCTTGAAGCAATAAAGGCCAACCAACAAGCAGATGGGGCTTGGCAACAAAATTTCGGAGAATATAATAGAGTATGGTTAGCGGTTTATATCCTTCAATTTATAAAGCAACATATGCCTAAAGAAATAGAGTAGAAGAAGTTGGTATCTATAATAGCAGTTAAGGCAGATGTTCATGAGTTTTCTCAGCTTTATAAATGGAATGTTTAGTATATTGAATGGTTAGTTTATGAGGTCAAGGAAAAGGAGAAAAGGAAAATGAGCGAACGTTATGAGATTGCAATTATAGGTACAGGACCTGCAGGATTGTCAGCAGCTATTAATGCAAAGATTAGAAAGAAAAAATTTATCCTATTTGGTAATCATAATTTAAGCCCTAAAATAGAAAAAGCCCATCAAGTTGTTAATTATCTTGGCTTTATACCCTGTACAGGAAAAGAACTGCAACTAAAATTCATTGAGCACTTAAAGGAATTTGACATACAGATTACAGAACAAAAAGTAACCACGATTTATCATATGGGTGATTACTTTTCTATTATGGCAAATAATGAGATTTATGAAAGTGAGACGGTGATTCTGGCAACAGGTGTTCAAGTAGGAAAGAAGTTTGAGGGTGAAGAGGCATTTTTGGGAAGAGGCGTGAGCTACTGTGCAACCTGCGATGGTGGTTTATACAGAGATAAGGTGGTAACAGTTATTGCCTATGACAAGAGTGAAGAGGAAGAAGTAGACTTCTTAGCAGGACTTGCAGCTAAGGTGTACTATATTCCGATGTATAAGGAAGAAGTCAGGGTGGCTGACAATGTTGAAGTGATTGAGGATAAGGTACTTGAGATTGTTGGCGAAAATCAAGTGAAGCGACTTGTCTTAAAGGATAGAGAACTTGAAACAGATGGGGTTTTTATACTTCGAGATACAATTAGCCCTAACACCTTATTACCTGGACTTGAAATGTATGAGCAGCATATTCTAGTAGACCGACTCATGAGAGCTAGCATTCCAGGATGTTTTGCAGCAGGGGATGCAGTAGGTAAGCCCTATCAATATATTAAGGCAGCAGGTGAGGGGAACATTGCAGCGCTCTCAGCTGCTAGCTATATAGATAATAAAAAGCGTAATGAAGTACAACTATAAAATGAAACATAAAAAAGAGGCCAATGGCCTCTTTTTTGTATCTAACTATTTAAGGATAAAGGTAGATATTATTTCCTCTAGCTGACGAATACTTTCCTTGTGAGTAATAGCGATTTGGTCCGTATTGCCTGTTTCCTTTACCATGTCATTTGTTTTATTGGCGATATCTAAAACCCCTCGATTTGCTTCATTGATGGTAGCGTTAATCCCAGCAATAGCTTCAGAGATTTGAGCAATGGTAGTTGATAAGTCGTGGATTGCTTCATAGGTTTCTTTCGTATTATGTTGAAAAGATGAAGCATCCTCGGCATATTTTTCTCCTACCTGCATAAAATCTGAGTAGTCAGTTAATACAACGTCTTCAAGAAAACGGGTGGTTTCTTCTAAGCAAGCTGCCATATTAGATACGGCACTGTTTACATCACCTACAATTTTACTGATGTCAGTAGCAGTAATGGCTGTTTGACTAGCAAGAGAGCCAATTTCCGTGGCAACCACAGCAAAACCTTTTCCTGCTTCTCCTGCTCTTGCAGCCTCGATGGAAGCATTGAGAGCAAGAAGTGTGGTCTGAGAAGAAATGGCATGAATGGCATTGGTAAGCTCATTGATTTTATTCACAGTAGCAGATTTTTCAATTGCCAGTGCAGTTTTTTCCTTTACAGAAAGATAGACAGCCTTTGTTTTTTCAGTGGCTTCAACTGTTTTTTCACGAAGATGATTTGCTCGCTCTATAACTTCTTTAGAAAGCTTGTCTCCAGAAAGAGAAAGACTTGTAATATCTGTTGCGCGTTGATTAATATCAGCAATATTATGGCTTATAGTGTCAGTGGTGGCGGCTGTCTCCTCCATACCTGCAGCTAATTGTTGGGTGGTGGCAGAATTATCTACACTAATGGCATTGACAACTTGCGTTGAAGCATGGAGTGTATCAAAATTAGCTGTAAGTGATTGGCAGCATTTATCGATATTTGAAACAATCTGGCGAAGTTGTTTTCTCATAACGTGAACAGCTCTAGCCATATTTCCAATTTCATCCTTTAAGTCGTAGAGCTTGCGGCTGTTTTCGTTATGTTTAAAGTTAAAGTTAGAGGTATTCTCAATAATAGTGGTAAGCGCCTTTAATGGTTTTGAAATCCTTGAGCTCATCCAATAGCCAACCAAGAGAGCAGCTAATACACCTATGATGCTAATGACTGTTATTTGCAGGGCTAGACCACTAGAAGTAGCATAGATTTCATGAGTAGGTACCGTTAAGATAAAGTTCATGCCGTTGACTAAAGGTTCATAGCTCATTAGTTTTTCCGTATTATTATAGGTGTAGGAGGTCACACGATCTTTACTCTCTTTATTGCTTAGTGCCTGGATGAGTGGCTCTAGGTTGTTGTTTTCAATGGAAGCAAGATTCGTATTTATATCTAGAGAATTGTGATGCATGATGTCGTGGTTGCTATTGGTAAGAAAGGCATAGCCTGTGTCATAGACCTTTGTCTCAGATACGATGGACTGAATTTGACTAAAATCGATATCCATACCAACAATGCCAATGGACACTCCATCTTTGTAGATAGGCACCACATAAGAAATCATATAGACATTGACATTGGCATTCATATAAGGATCCATCCAAGTTGCCTTTTTATTTTGAACAGGAATATAGTACCAGCCAACATGCTCTGTATCACTTGGATCATACATACTAAAATCTGTGGGTGTTAACTTTTCAAAATCATTACTCAAATTTTCTCTAAACAGAAACAAACCTGAAGTTGGAGGCGTGAATTCTGGATTATAGCGAATATATACAGCTAAGGCCCCCTCCGTCTTGTTACCAAACTCAAAGGTAAGATTCTCTATTTTTTTTGTATACTCAGTGACATAGGCTTCATTTGTCTGAAATGCACTTAAATCGTCGAGATAGTCTGTTGTGATAGCCGCCAACATATTCACGGAGTTTTCTATACCTGAAATTTTAGAATTGATTTCGGTACTTTTATTATCACAGGTTAATTTAAGAAGCTCTTGTGCATCTGATTTTGAAATTCGTGTAGAATTCAAAACACACAAGCTGCCAATTAGTGCCGATGATAAAACAACACACAGAACAATTGAAAAAATGATTTTTATTTTTAGTGATCTCATCATTATCCCCCCTTAATGGAATGAGAATACTGCAGGTTATAAATAAAAGAAATATACAAATTTATATGTAAATTAATATTATTAAAAAATTATAGCATATAACGATAATTTTTGCTATTAATGGAGAAGATTTTTGTTAAAAAAAGGATAAATTTTTTATAAATAAAAGGATAAGATTTTTGTGAATTGATTGACTTTTTTGTGAGGTAAAGGTATACTCATAGCAATTAAATAAGCATTCTTCAGGGCAGGGTGTAATTCCCTAC
>JAEXBC010000463.1 GCA_023457875.1 Bacillota bacterium
CACTTGTAACATCCTCTATCTGATGCGTTAAGACATATACTGCTGGTTCTGCAAGTATTGTTACGGTTCCTAGTATGAAACCTATACCTACAACATATACCATATTAGCAGAAGATGCAATATTATATCCTATTACACTGCCCGCATCCATAAAGCCTGCATTGACACCCATTAAGAATATCACTAACCCTATAAAGGTCAGTAGAATACCGAACAAAATTTTTCGAACTTCTCTCTTTGATAACTTAAAAGAGGTTTTTTGGAAGATAAGAAATAAAATAAGAATAGGTAACAGAGCGATCAGTATTTCTGGTGTAAGTTTAATCATTTCATGCAGGAAGGGCGCAAGAATCTTTCCAGAGATTTCCCCTTCTTCAAGTTGTCCTGTGATTTTATCTGTCTTCAAAAGGATGTTCATAATCATAACAGCTATAATGGCACCTGTTGAAGCAATAGCAACTAAACCAAAACTGTCCTTCTCTGAAGCTTTACTATCCTTTTTCATTTTTGAAACACCTATTGCCAGTGCTAAAATAAAGGGAACTGTCAAAGCGCCTGTTGTGGCACCTGATGCGTCAAAGGATATTGCCAAAAATTCACGCGAAGTAATACATGCTAGTAGAAAAATAATACCATATACCATGGTGAGCAATTTATATAAAGGAAAATTGTAAACAATCCTGGCTAGTCCTAATGCAAGCATGACAGCTATACCTATAGATACTACTATAACAAGACTACCTTTAGATATCAATCCTGAGGAGACAGCATCCACTTGTCCTGCTAGTATGTGAAGATCTGGCTCAGCAACGGATACAAAAAATCCAAGTATCAAACCGATTCCTACCACAAACCATAACTTATTTGTCTTGGTAAGTGATTCTCCCATATGATTTCCTATAGGCGTAATTCCTACGTCTACCCCTGCTAAAAATATTGCAAGCCCAATAATAACCAATATTGCGCCAATCAAAAATCTTGTAAAAACAGGTGTTTCAAGCGGTGTCAAGGTAAAATTTAGTATCAACACAAGAATGGTAATTGGTAATACAGATGATAAAACCTCTTTAAATTTTTCCATTAATACATTCAAATATTATCATCCTCTCTTTTAATTAATTTTTCTTTTTGTGGTAGGTCTTTGTTCATAGGATAAAACGATAGTATGGTCTTTTCTTAAATAGTATAAAACCACATTTTTGAGCCAATCGGACTGATTCATGATTTGATTCAACATGATCCCATTGAACAACCCATCCCTCTCTAACACAAAGATTCACAAACTGACACACCAGCTGGGTGGCTACCCCTTGATGACGATATCCCTCCATCACTTCAATATCAAGTGGGATATACTGCTTATATCTCGATGAGCCAAATATAATGCCTATTATCTTATGATCTAGCATGGCTACAATCGCTTTGCTATGGCTCATAAAATCCGTGGTGCTATTCCAGGAGTTTTCTATTCTTTCCATTAACATATTGGTATTTTTTATATTTTTAGAACTGATATTTTCTAAAAACAACTCGTCAATTACTTGAATTTGATACATATTGGAAATATCTTTGTATGAATGCTCAATAGAATGGCATATGCGATAAGAATATTCTTCTTCCTTTGTAATTAATTTATCCCGAAATAGATCTAATAGCGCTCTACTTAATGCTTCCTCTTCAGTCGAAAACTCAAATTCATCAATCCCCATTTCACGCAAAGAAGCAAATATTGTTTCAAAAAAACGCCTAACAGGTTTTCGTTCCTCTGGATATATCTTACCAACCACCCCACAGCCACCTACACAATAGGAGTAGGCCACAGCTAAGGTTGGCGGATCTTCATTATTATACCATGTTTTTCCTTTACTTTCACCTGCTAATATGCCCGAGAATGATGGATTTTTATCATCTAATTGAATTGGTATCCTCATTGCGCCTACTCCCCTTTCATTATGATGGTTCATTCATTTCATCAAGTATTTCCTTTACTTTGCTCTCACTATTTATATCCGTTAAAATAGTAAGATAATCTCCTTCTTTAATTTGGGTATCACCCTTTGGAATAATTCTCCTATCTCCTTGTTTCACCTCAATTAGTAAACATTTTCTCGGCCAATTGATGTTCTTTACTTGAAGATTGCTGAGTTTAGACCCATGTTTAACAATTAGTTCTACTACAATTTTTTTACTACTTTCCTTTTTCTCCTGAGTATCTTCACTAGTGATCATATTTTCTAGAAGCGCTTCATAAACTGGTGGACTCTTCATTAAGTCAGCGACCACATAAGCTGTAATCGAAACCACAGTTAAGGGAAGAATATGGGTAAACGAGCCTGTCATTTCCATTATCAAGACTATTCCTGTTATTGGTGCTCTAACAATGGCTGTAAAATATCCTGCCATCGCAAGAATAATGAAATGGTTAAATAGTTCCTGGTTCATACCAAAATAGTTGATGGATATTTTGGCAAAAATAGCGCCAACTGAAGCTCCTAGTACAATCAGTGGAAAGAATATGCCTCCTGGGGCACCTGACCCAAAACTAATCATGGAAAAAATAAACTTGATTATCAAAATAACAATTAAGAACCCTAGTCCATTCTCAAGTGTCAGTTCTTCTATGATTCTATGTCCACCACCTAAAACAACGGGAAAGAGGATTCCTAAAACTCCCGCCATTACAAAAGGCACGATGATTTTAGTTCTTGTATTGAGACTTTTCATTTTTCCATATAGTAACTTTGTTTTTAATAATACATCATTATAGAATGCACCCATTACCCCTAAAAGAACCCCTAAAAGAATGAGTATCCAATAACTATTCAAAGGGATTTCTTGTGTAATGGCAAAGTCAAAAATAGGAGCTAATCCAAAAAATTGCTTTGAAACAAAATCAGCGACCACTGCTGCTGACATCATAGACAATAAAATCACCGGTTAAAAGTACTTGAAAATCTCTTCTAGCGCAAATATAACCCCTGCCATAGGTGCATTAAAAGCTGCAGCTAAGCCTGCACTTGCACCACTTGCCATAAGTATCTTTCTTTCTAGGCGCCCTTTTCCTATCTTTTTTCCTAAACCCTCTGCTGCGCATGCTCCAAGTTGAATGGAGGGGCCTTCTCTACCAAGTGAAAGCCCTCCTGCTATGGCTAGGGTTCCTCCAAGAAATTTACTACACAGCGTATGCAGCCAACTTTTTCTATTTTTAAAATGGCCCTTTAGTATTCCCTCTAGCTGAGGTATGCCACTTCCTGAAATCATCTTATCTCTCGTAACAAGATATCCTATAAAATAAGCCACTAGGCAAAGTCCTATGATTGCAATTGGAAAAAACCATAAATTCCTTTTCAAAAAGCTATACATTCCAAAAGTAAATTGTTCGGCATAAGTTAACGTAACGCGATAAAGCACTGTAACGCTTCCCGCAGCTAGTCCAACCAATAGACTTTTAAAGACAATAAAAATATTTCCATAATCATGCTCTGTTAGTATCTTATAATTATTTCTCATTTCATTTCACTCCAAATTCTAAATCCATGTATTCATGCCTATTAAGTAATGCTGATTTCACTTAACATAAATACTCTCATACTATGATTATAAGCCAATTCTCATAACCTAGCAATCTACTTATCTTATATAGACCTACACTCATCAATGGATGTACGCTCTTATTGAGGATCATCCATTAATGATTAAATAGGGCATAATATCTCAATTATTATGACTAGTATTGTTGGTATATAAATTGAAAAATAAATTATTCAAGGCAGTAATCTAGGTTATATCACTTTTAATTCGATACCTACTATCATGGATTTACATTGCGATAAAATCAAGAAGTTCCTTACTACACCAACAATAATTAGTGTAGTAACATCTATTTTCACACGATTCCTTCATTTCTTAGCATACTTATGATACTGTCATATTCTTTTCCTCTGGCGGTAGGGGTTGCCTGTATAACGAATACCTGATTTTTTTCTGGTACGACAGTAATATTCTGTCCGCCAAAGCCTCTGCATCCGTAATAGTCTTCTCCTAACCACCATAAATACCCGTACTTAGGATTATTTTTAGACGGGGTAATGGCTTCTTTTACATACTCTTGTGAAACAATTTGTTTTCCATTATAAATGCCGTTTTGGAGAAAAAGTATTCCTATACTTGCAAGCTCTCGCCCAGTGAGATTAGAGGACCTTTCATTTTCCCCACCATTGCCTTCTCCTGCCTCAGCGTAGCTATAGGCTATATTACATTTACTCTTCCACCATGGCCCACTCTGAATTCCCAGTGGCATATAGAGATTTTCATTTACAAAGGCGAATAGGTCTCCACCTACTACTTTATTAAGGATTGCAGTAAGTAAAATCACATCAAACTCACTATAATTAAACTGGGTGCCCGGTACATATCGCATATCCGTCTCGGCAATATACTCTACCCAATTGTCGCTTTTTCTTAGTAAAGAAAGCTGCGGACAATGATAATGAACACCGCCTACCCAATAAATCCCCGAGGTCATGGTTAAAAGATTCTTAATGGTGATACCTCGGTGGTAGGGATGAATCCCCTCATTAAATACATCAAGATACTTACATATGGGTTCATCAAGATGCTTAATAAGTCCTTTGTCTAGACAAATGCCAGTAGTAATAGAAAGAATGCTTTTGACTATAGACCTAATTACATTTCTGCTTTCTTTTGTATAGCGATTATAGTATCGTTCAACAACAAGCTTACCCTCCTGCCATACAAGCACGCTATTTACTAGCCTATACCTATTGGCTTTTATAAATTCATCAATGATTTCCTGTTTGTTCATGGCAAATACCTTCCTATAAGAGACTGTGGATTTTTCCTTAATTCCTCAGGTGTGCCCGTAGCAATAATTTCTCCACCTTCTTTGCCACCACCTTTTCCCATCTCAATGAGGTAATCGCAATTTGCTAAAACATTTAAATCATGTTCTGTGATAATAACCGTATTCCCACATTCCACAAGCTGATTCAATAATACTAAAAGTTTCTCCGTATCATACAAGGATAATCCTGTGGTAGGCTCATCTAGTATATAGAGCGCGCCCTTTCCTTTGTTTTTAGTAGTCCTATTACCCTTTGAAAGTTCCTTGGCAAGCTTAATACGCTGGCTTTCACCACCTGAAATAGTGGGTATGGATTGTCCTAGAGTGATATATCCCATACCCACTTGTTGAAGGATTCCAAGCATATCGCAAAGATAACTGTCCTTATCAGCGAAGAAGTCTTTTGCTTCATCTACACTCATATTTAAGACACCACAAATGTTTTTTCCCTCCAGTAAAATACTTCTTGCTTCGTCCACATAGCCTGTCCCATTGCAGTCGTCGCATAATAAGTCCATAAAGCTTCCATAACCCACATAATGATGGAGCATTCCCTCTCCATTACATCTTTTACAGCCACCATCCGAGTTTCTTGTAAACATAGATACCGTGTAGCCCTTATCCTTCGCCTCTTTTGTCATAGCAAAAAGGCTACGTATTCTGTCCATCATTCCCATATAGGTTGCTGGGCATGAGGTTTTGTTTCTTCCTATGGGCCTTTGATCTATGATATAGCAGCTTTTAATTTGCTCAGTTCCAGTAAGGCGCGCATCAGATACACTTACTGTTTCTTCTTCTGAATCGCTTTCCTCAATGATGCATTTCTTTTTCAGTAATTCCTTCAACTTTGGTACGAGTGTGTTTGAAACTAAGGTTGATTTCCCACTTCCTGACACCCCTGCAATCCCAACCATTACCCCTAAGGGAATATCCACTGTGATATTTTTAAGATTGTGTAAATTTGCATTTTCAATATGAAGGCTACCTTGATTACCAGCTTTTCTATATGTCTTCTTAATTGGAAAGGCTACTGTTTTTGTTAGATACGGTGCGGTTCTTGAAGTCTTGCAGCTTAAAAAGTCCTTGTAGGCTCCCTCAAAGATTTTCTTTCCACCTTGTACGCCTGCCCCAGGTCCCATATCGATAATATAATCAGCATGTCTCATAAAGCCTTCATCATGTTCGACCACAACAACCGTGTTGCCATGATCCACCAATCTCCTAATCAATTTGATGAGACTTTGTTTTTCTACTTCATGAAGTCCTATTGTAGGCTCATCAAAGATAAAAATAATGGAGTCCATTTCAGCCATAATATATGAAGCTAGGAAAAGCCTCTGCAGTTCTCCTCCTGAAAGAGTGGGAACCTTTCTAGAAAGTGAAAGGTGACTTAATCCCACCTCCATCAGTCCAGAAAGTCTTTCAAGTATTTTATCTATCAATTGATTTTGCATACCTGCATCTTCCTTAAGAAAGGTATACATATCGCTAATGTACAGGTCTTCAATTTCACTTATGGTTTTTCCACCTATGGTTGTATGGATTGCCTCTTGTCCAAGGCCGTAGCCGTGGCACTTTGGACATCTTTTCGTCCCCACATAATCAAGCTTTGTTATCCAGGTTTCTTTGCCTCGGGAGAGCTGGTATTTATAGCTTTCCATAAGCCATGGGATGACACCCATAAATCCAGTTGGTCCTGAAAATCCACCACCATCCCCGTACTTAAACAAGTGAAGTTCATCCTCGCTTAGTGAACTTAGTGTTCTTTTTCTACTTATGCCACATATACGGTCAAATCTCATCGCCAAGTGGCCATAATGCGTTTGGTTACCATCAAACAAATTTTCAATACTTACCTCCATATTTTTAAATAGTCTATCCTCATCAATAGAAAAAATAGTGCCAGCTCCACGACATCTTGTACACATACCCATAGGTGAGTTTTTTTGAAAATTAGCAATTTGGAGTGGTCCTTGTAAACCGATGCCTTCCTCTATTACACCATAATTTGCAAAAAGTGCCGCAAGCATAGCTTCTATGTTAATTCTAGTACCTACAGTACTTCTTGGATTTGACTGTCTTATGATTCTCTGTTCTACTGCAACGGTTGGAGATAACCCTGTAATGCTATCAAATAACTCTTTCTGATCAATGATAAATTGGGCGCCGGAAAAGGTTAAATATCTTTTCTTGCCTTCTTCATATAGGATATCAAAAGCCAGGCTGGATTTACCACTTCCTGAAAGTCCTGTAATCACAGTAAGCTTATTTTTTGGTATCTTTACATCTACATTCTTCAGATTATGGATTCTCGCATTCTTTATTTCTATATAAGGATTCATATTGATTTTCCTCTCACATTCTTTTAGTGTACCAACCGTACTTCCATAAACAAGTTAAAACTTTGCTTATTAACATCAATCTTTGCATACAGCTATTGTGAAGTTGATAATGTATCATTATAGATAAATATGTTTTACCAACACATATAAGATTAACAGTATATGAAAATAAATGTTCTGTAGGTTTTGTTTTATAACGTTTTAGAGGGCAGATTAATCTGCCCTAACATAATCTACTGATAGCCACACTAGTGTGATTATTCAACGCCTCACTTTATATCATCATCCCCGTCATTATAGTTAAGCTGTTGGCCGTGGTTTTCTCTTACCCGTATACTGCGTTGAAACAATTTTATAGACACATACAGGTGCTGCTTGTTGCGAGCTAAAACTTACCTTTTGTCCTACTTGATGCTCAAACAAAATAGTTAATGCTTTACACTTTTCATCGGTATTTTCATTTGATAACAGCTGCTAACGTTTTTGAAGAATGGGCTAGTTCGTTGGCAGAAGCATTTAATTCTTCCGTCATGCCCGATAACTCTTCACTCACAGAAGCCAAATCATTAATAGCTGATTTATGATGATGGATAATATCTTTCATCCCCTCAAGGCTTTGCGTAATTCTTTCAATTGGATGCGCTAATTGCTGTGTAACATCGCTAGATAGGGTTAATACATATTCATTAATACTATCATTATTTGTAAAGATGGTGGCGAATTTCTTATCCACTCTTCTTGAGAGCGTTATTCCCTCCTCAATAGACGCTTTAGTGACATTCATTGCATGAGCTAGCTCGCTTGATTCATGTTTTAGGTCGTTTAATAAATCATTTACTTTTTGTACAATAGTCGTCGTCTGGGTAGCTAGTCCTGATACTTCGCCAGCAACTACAGAAAATCCTCGACCAGCTTCTCCGGCGCGGGCTGCCTCAATAGATGCATTTAGTGCTAGCATTTTAGATTGAGCTGCTATTGTTTGTACATCATTAATGAACTCAAATGCTTGATCAATATTTTTGCATAGATGTTCCAATCTACTCTCTGTGAGTTTAATACTATTTATCGTGTCATTATCCTTATTGGAGGACAGCTGAATAATAGCTTTTCCATCATTGGCTAATTCTATTGTCTCATGGCTATCTTTACGTATTTTATCTACATTTTCTTGAATACCATTTATACCTTTTTCAATAATAAGTAGCTTATCATATATTTCATCTATCTGGCTTGTCTGCTCTGAAACACTTATTGACATATTGCTTAATTCTGCTGCAATCTGCTCCGTTCCGGCTGAAGTTTCAGACGATTGATTCTCTAGTATGCCCGCAATATTTACAAGTTCATTTGCCGTGGTAACAATTTGCTGATTCACCTCTAAAAGCACACTTTCTTTCTGGTGCACATCGTGAAATATCTTATCAGCACGTATAACAAAGTTTTTGTAAAAAAGGTATACTGTAAAACTTACAATACTTATAAATAAAGTATTCGTAATAAAATTAATTAAAAGACTAAGTCCCCAACCTTTGCTTCCTAAGCTGATAAAGAACATACTGGCATCCATACCCACTACTAAAAGAATAAAAGCAAACTTCAGTAGCTTCATATCAAAATAACAACACGCTATACCAACTGAAATAAAAAACAACATAATAAGTCCATCCTTATCACCATAATAATAGATTAATGAACTTATTATAGTAAAACTAACAACCGCTACATAACTCGTTTGAAATGAAAACCATTTTGACGAAATATAAGGTAATAAACAACCGCACAAAAACAATAGTGCAAAAAAAGCACTTGTTGCCACATTATACTTCAGGATCCATCCCAATATAATCATTAAAATGGAAAGAGGTGCAAAGAAGATACTGTATTTAATAACAATCGCATCAATATGATCATGACTTTCTTTTAAATTCATCTTATCCATATTACCCTCCTTTTGTACATATTTGAGTTTTTTAATCCATAGAGTAATATGGTCACATATAAATTATGCAGATGGTGTATGTACAATTAAACTCTTAGGATTTGTTATAATTTTTTATTTTTATAATAATATTTATTATACTATATTCTATTAAAAATATAAATCTATTCATTTATATTCAGAATAGAATATGCTTTGTTTTCTTGCTTCGATTAATAAATCAATCAAACCCTAAATTAAGCACCCTACACAATTATACATAAATTGTTTTCAAAGCAAAAAAAGACCCTGAAGTGATATCACAATCATTTCTTCATGGTCCTTTTCTATGCAATTACCATATTTGATGAAGTTTTTTCTACATCACTTTATCTTTTAATAAATAATCCCTTTTTTTAATGCTTTATTGCTTTTACTACTAAATATTACTTCTTCCATATTGCATCTTTTGGAATAATTTTCATAAGACATATCTCATGGCCCATTTTGATACTTTGTAATAATTCCACCTCTACTTGACATCCAAATGCTTGCTCAAACAATACTTTACTATACCCAGTTGTACACTGGCACCATGTGTCGCTATCTAGCCTATCTACATCCAAGAGCATTGGGCAGGGACAGAATGTGAACTTCAAATAGAGTTCTCCTTTGTCGCAATACATACCTGCTTCCCTTGCCTTTTCCAAACTTGCGAACTCCTCCATATTAGAGGAGGCTTCTACTAATTCTTTTACCAGATTTAGTTTTTCCTCCATACCATAACCACACTGGCAGTTCATTCTAATCTCTTTACGCGCAGGCTTTTCAAAATGGCTTTCTAACCTTTTCATGGTAGCTTTCACCCAAGTAGGGTTATCTTCTGTATGAGATGTCCCATCTTTCCCATAAACCATTTCTCTTGCGGTTTCTTCGTCACTTGCCTGTTTGACAGCTCCATAAATCACATGCTCTTGAATTTTTCTAATATCAAACATATTCAAAAACCCCCTATTAGTTTTCCATATTTCGTATTGCATTGCCATTAATCAGCTTGTATTTCTGCAATAATCATTATTATAGAATAAGGGCAGCTTTTTCACTTCTGAATTCTTGCTCTATTTAATGGGTATACATAAATCCATGACAACACGCCTATTCTCTCCGTCCATAGCCCGATAAATATCTAAACCATACCCGCCATTCATTTCAAAACCGCTACCAGGTAGCCAAACGCTAAAGACACCTTGCAAAGCAGTAAAAATCTCCTCCACCAAACCCTCAAAGGTATAAATCACAAATCTTCCCCTAGCTATGGTGGTCACATGATCTAATTCACATTCTTGATCCACTGTCATACATAAATCATATAGGCATTGATTGACGCTTGAAACTAAAGGGTCATCATAGAATCTTTCAATTAAAAGGGTATCTTCTTTAAAATATGCTTTGTATTTTTCTGTGAAGTCACACCAATTTTTCCATAGGTCTGTGTAATTACCTATATGCCTTTCATAAAGCACCCTCATCTCCTCTAGTTCCTGTATACGCATCTTTTTATCATATTCTTCAAAGGATTGAAAACGTGCAAGCTTCTCTACGTCAAAGGGATTGGTAACATATGTGCTATTGATGCTTTTTCTAAATTCAGCAGGTGAAATTTGATGATGCAGCTTAAATACCGAACTGTAATTTGACGGACTATATCCATAGTCAAGTCCGATATCTGTAATGGCTTTTTCTTTTTCAAGCTTAAGCCTAATGGCACTTTGCTCCATTCTTATGCGTTTGATAAAAGCATAGATACTCTCTCCTGTTTCAGCCTTAAACACCCTACTAAAATAATATTTAGAAAAATGGCAGTGGTCTGCCACATCTTCAATTGAAATATCCTGATCTAAATGTTTTAGTATATAATCGATGGCTTGATTTACCATTTCATTTGTAATCATAATGCATAACTCCTATCACTATTTAAGCCAGACCACTTCTACGATACGCACATATAAATAGACCTAAGGTTAGTGCTAAGTTCACCGCAATAACCAGTATCCCTTGACCTGTAATATGTAGATCTCCAATTTGGTTCATCAACCCATAGATTTGCTGAGAGTAGGTAATTGTACCTATTTTCTCAATGGCACTATTAAATGTGGATAGCATCGGTACAAATGAAAATACCATCATAGCTGGCACTGTAACCGAGGTTGCCATCATCTGATTTTTGCTCCAGGTGCCAATGGCTGCACCTATCAAGATGGATACACTAATTCCAATTGCCATAACGCCAAGAAATTGCAACATTTGTATGTTGCTATAGTCACCCAAGACTGCAAAAACAACCGAACCCAGCATACAGCTAAACCAAATATAACTTCCAACTCCAAGTAGATATTCAACTGGCTTAACATTACTCATCATTAATACCCTAAGTGTATTTGTCTCCTTCTCCTCTGCAATCACTGCTGACATACTCGTAATGGGGGCCATAGCTAAGTACATACTAGCAAACATTGTGACAAAGAAATTGTCTGGCATCCCTTTCATTTTAACTGAATTTTTCATAATGATAGCCAGTAGTGGGAACATAACAAACTGGATAAAAACCGTCTTATTCTTAAATGTATCTTTAATTTGCTTTTGAAAAATGGCTGATGTTCTTTTTAAATTCATCTATGTAAAGCTCCTTCC
>JAEXBC010000464.1 GCA_023457875.1 Bacillota bacterium
ACTTTATCTGCATGTTCCTGCATAATCTTGACATAATTAAAAATAGGGCGATTATTCTTCATGCTATCACCAATACAATACTCTATTTTTTCGATTTGTATACCTAAATTATAACCGTGCTGCGCAAACGATTTTCGGGCAGAGTAATAAGTTACTTTCTTATTAACTCCTGATAATTGAGTTATTTTATCAATAGAGCGAAAGATTAGGCTATATAATTGTTCATACGTAGTATATTTCCCGAATATGAGTTCACCTCTTTTAGAAATATATTGCTGAATAATATTCTGTGCCTCCGGTTGTAGAGAGAACACGATCTCACTTTCCCCTTTTTTACTATTACGTGTTTTATGTCGTATATATCTCATTGAATCTTTATTCTTGAAATTATAGACCAATAAGTCTCTTAAATTAATTCCGCTTAAGTAATAAGTCAGCATAAAGACGTCTCTGGCTATACTCAATTGATTATTTGGTAGTTTTACATCTCGAATCTTCTTTAATTCTTCTATAGATAGGTCGAGTTCTCTAATGTTACTGATTGGCATCTTAAACAACACGAAAGGATGGATGGAATATGTTATGTAGTTCATTTTACTAGCGTAATTTAGCACAACTTTGATAAGAGTCATATAAATTCGTATCGTTGTACTAGCCAAATTCTCTTTGTATAAAACATCAGCAAAACCTTGTATATGGAGAGGCGTTAATTGGATTAAAGAGAAATCACCTTTCATGTACTCTACTAATCGCTTGCACGCTATGCTATAAAGCTTATATGATTTGTTCCTCTCTTCATTTTTCATAAAATCCATATACTCATTGGCTACAGTTTGAAAGGTAATCCCTTTCTTTCGCTGCTCATAAGTGATAATATGTATTAATTCGGTGCACGAAATAGCTGATAAGTAGCTGATAGAGGATAAGATTTCTTCGTATTCATCAATTGTTTTTCGCAGGCTCGCATTTATATTCATTGCATTCTCATGCCGTATTACCCTACCGCTTTTAAATTGACTAGTAGAATCCAAAGTGAATTGGGTTGGTATATACCTTGTTTTGGAGCGATGCGCAACAGCTATCCGAATCCGATGTCGACCATTGACCATTCTTTTTGTTGGAACGACTACAATTGAAAGATTTGCCATATATATCTATAAAGTTAAATAAGTTATTTATCATACAATAAAAAAGGAATAAAGCTTCCATTCTTTATCAGTTTTTCCTAGAAACAGGACCTAAAACCTGTTTTTTGGTACAAATGACGCAATTTTCCATGTTTTTGTACGATTCTGCATTGCTATTTTTTGCTCTAGTAACTAAGTTTGCAACACTTTTTCACAAGTAGGAGGTGATATACCTCTTTTGAAAAGAGAATCTAACTTTTGTTTAACTTGATATTTTTTAGCGATTATGAAAAAACACCAAAGAGACTCTTCCCGTCAGGCAGATGAAGATATAATTGTTACAACTTTAATATAATAATATTATGAGAAATGCGATGAATTGTAAGCGGCATTGGCTGCTCTTATTACTTCTCTCGTCCTTTTTCCTATCATGTGACGACAAGATGGACGAACATTATGAAAAACCAGAATGGTTGAAGGGGACAGCCTGGGAAGTCCTTTCTAATGAATATGGAGGAAAGTTTTCAATGTTTTTGGAGGCTGCCGAACTGTCTGGCTATCGTCCAGTATTGGATGGTAAGAGCGTTGTAACTGTAATGGCGCCAGATAACGATGCTTTCACTACCTATTTGGAAGAACATGGATACGCCACGATAAAGGATATACCAACTGATGATTTGAAAAAACTAATAGGCTATCATCTGATCTACTATTCTTATAGTAAAAGTGAACTTGAAAATTTTCGCCCGGAAAATAGTGCATTAGGCGGTGACGACGACGATGATGACCTAGGAGCTTTGCAGCCGGGGATGTATTATAAATTTAGAACTCATAGTACTAGTCCTATTACCAAGGAAGTTAATCCAGATACGAAGAGCACAGTGACAGTGTATCATTTGGAGCGCTTCCTTCCTGTGTTTTCGCACAATATATTTTCATCTAAAGGTATAAATGCTAAAGAGAATTATGAGTTTTTCTATCCGAACTCAACTTGGACTGGAGATAATGGCTTTAATGTATCCAACGCAAGTGTGGATGAATACCAAATTATAACTAATAACGGTTATATATACAATATAGATAGGGTTCTAGAGCCTTTAGAAACTATTTATGATGTACTGAAGAAAAAAACGGACTATTCGGATTTCTTTGATTTTTATAGTCAGTACAGTTCATATACATATGATAAAGACTTGTCTACTGACTATGGAGGCGCAGCAGGGGTAGATAGTCTTTTCCTTCACGAGCATTCGGCAAATGGACTTCCGAATATTGCGTTGGAATGGCCAACATCTAATTTCCGTCTTTATCCCGAACTCGCCTCTATCTCTTATAGTATATTTGCTCCATCCAATCAAGCATTGAATACTTTCTTTAGCAAATATTGGAAAGTTGGCGGATATACTTCTTTGACGAATTTAGATCCTCTGATCATCAAAATACTACTTTATCAATCCGTATATGG
>JAEXBC010000465.1 GCA_023457875.1 Bacillota bacterium
TTCAAGAGTTAGTTGTTGAGTATGATTTTTGCGAAACATAGGTGTTCCCCTTTCAAAATTTTTTCTTTAATTGTACCATATTTACACGTAGTTTTAAAAACTAGCCTTTTTGTGGGCTAATCATAATTATATCCATAATATATGCGTCGGAGGAATGCTTATGAGACAAACTACGAATCAACCCATTCAAAAAGCTCGTCCCTTATCTTCACTAAAAACAAAAATTTCCTTAGCAGTTCTTCTCTCCATTGTGATTTCACTGAGCATTAATTTTTCTATTCTTATGCCAGGAGTAAAAACTGCTTTTGTATCAACGACTACAAATTATATGTATGACTTAAGTGATAGTTCCTGCAGATTACTCGAAAACTTTCTTGCATCTTCCAGAACACAAACACTTTCAACAAAGCAGCTGGAATCTCTTATAGGCGATGTAGGTGTCCGAGATGTCCCTTCAAGCTATGCCTATCTTGTGGCAGAGGATGGGACCATGCTCTATCACCCTACAGCAGAAAAAATTGGACAGCCTGTAGAAAATATCATGATAAAAGAGGTTGTAAGTAAGCTTCAGCAAGGGAATATTCCTGAAAACAAGGTTGTTTCCTACGACTACAAAGGCACCAAAAAATTTGCAAGTTATGCCATATTAGAACAAACCCATTGGATTTTAGTACTGACAGCAGATGAAGCAGATATTTTGGGTCCAATCAATCGCGTTCAAATAAAAACGTCATTGATTGGAATTGCTATCACCATTATCTTTACACTCATCAGTTTCTTAATTGGCATTTCTATTAGTCGCCCCATTACTAGACTTTCACAAGTTGTTAATAAAATAGCAACTTTAGATTTAACTGAGGATTCCTTGCACCAAAAGCTATGTCATCGTTCAGATGAAATTGGTGTTATTAGTAATGCCCTTCTATCTATGCGTAACAATATACATGATATCATACACAAGCTGGACAAGGTCTCTGATAATATCAATACTAATGTGATTACGCTTACAGACATTAGCTCCCAAGTGAATGATCACTCTAGTAATAACTCTGCCACCTCCCAGCAATTAGCTGCTGGTATGGAAGAAACTTCTGCCACCACAGATACCATTAATCAAAACATATTAGCTATCGTAAAAAATACCAAACATATCAATAAGCGAACAATAGATGGTTCTAATTTATCCATCCAAATCATGGACAAGGCTAATAAACTCAAACAAGAAAACAAACTTGCCAGCGATAATACCATCACCATGTACCACTCCATGAAGGATGCAACAACCCTTGCCATCCAACGTTCAGCGGCAGTAAATAAAATTTCTGTCCTAACGAATTCCATAATGGAAATTTCAAGACAAACGAGCTTACTTGCACTCAATGCTTCTATTGAAGCTGCTAGAGCTGGTGAAAGTGGCCGTGGTTTTGCTGTTGTTGCAGATGAAATTGGGAATTTGGCCTCTCAAACTGCAGAAACTACAAAAAATATTGCTCAAATCGTATCAGAGGTATATGAAGCCGTCAATAGTATGTCTGATTGTCTCAATAAAACCTTAGTATTTTTAGAGGATACTGTTCTTAATGATTATACCCGCTTTGCATTAGTTGGAGAGGAATATGAATTAGATGCTAATCAAATCAAGCAATTTATGAACGAGATACACGCTGATATAGAAAGCTTACAAAACACTACAGAACAAATTACAGAAGCCATTCATGGCATTAACACAACAATTAATGAAGCCACTATGGGTGTTTCAGATATAGCTGGCAAAACTTCAGATATTGTGTCCCTAACTACAAAAACGCATCAATTAGTATCTGAGAATAAAGTGTACTCCGAAGACTTAAAGCAAATGGTCGCTCAATTTAACTTATAAATTAAACCTAATTATATGCATAAAAGGATGTTTCTCCCCTTGGAAACATCCTTTTTGTTTATTATAAACTCACGCTATTCTTCTAGTGAACTTCGCAGATACTTAGCTGTAACAGTCTGACCTTCTTCAATCATTTGTTTTGGTGTGCCCGTAAAAACCACATTTCCTCCATGCTTACCACCATCTGGCCCAATATCAATAATATAATCCACTTGCTTAATGATATCTAAATTATGTTCAATGAGAAGCACTGTATTTCCTCTGTCTACAAAACTATTAAATAACGCTAATAGCTTTTCCACATCTGAAGCATGAAGTCCAGTAGATGGCTCATCTAAAATATAAATACTTCCCTTCTTGTCTAAATACTTGGCTAATTTAATACGCTGCCTTTCTCCTCCTGATAAGGTGGATAGGGCCTGTCCTAAAGTCATATAAGAAAGTCCCACCGACTCCATGGCACGTAATTGCTTTAAAATCTTTTTTGACTCAAAAAAAGTCAAGGCATCTCTGACTGACAACCCTAGAACTTCAATAATATTCTTTCCGTTGTATTTACAATTTAATACTTCTTCACTAAAGCGTGTTCCTCCACAGGCTTCGCACTCAGTGACAATGGGATCCATAAATACAAGTTCAGTAATAATAACACCTTTGCCCTTACAGACTGGACAAGCTCCCTTAGAATTAAAGCTAAATAGGCTGGCATCTACATGATTTGCCTGTGCAAAAAGCTTACGAATCTCGTCAAAAAAGCCTAGGAAAGTAGCTGGCATTGACCTACTTGTGGCAGTAATAGGAGATTGATCCACTCGAATCACTTTGTCCTCATAGGTTGTAGCAAAAACCTTAGAAATAAGTGTACTCTTTCCAGAGCCAGCTACCCCTGTGATAGCTACCATAACGCCCATAGGAATATCTACATCTACATGATTAAGGTTATAGAGATGAGCATCCCGTATTGGTAAAAAGTCTTTAGGTTTTCTCACCTTTTCTTTTACTGCCAGATCCATTCTCATTGCCTTTGCCGTAAGGGTATCTGCCTTTATGAGTTCCTCGTAGCTTCCTTGAAATACAATGTTGCCTCCTGATTTTCCTGCTGCTGGTCCCACGTCTATAACTTGGTCTGCAATACGAATAACATCCTTATCATGTTCTACCACCAGGACTGTATTTCCCCTATTTCTCAGCTCAATAAGTAATTGATTCATCCTATAGACGTCACGTGGATGCATTCCCGTACTTGGTTCGTCAAAAATATAGGTCATACCCGTTAAGCTACTACCCATATAACGTACTAGTTTTAACCTTTGGGCCTCTCCACCAGATAAGGAGGAGGATTCTCTGTTCATATGCAAATAAGGTAGGCCTATTTCTATCATACGCGTTAAGCTATTACATAAGGCTTCAACTAATGTTTCTACCCTTGAATCCTTAATAGACATGAGTACCTCTTTAAGTTCTGTAAACTCCATCTCACACATTTCGGCAATATTATAGCCCATAATCCTGCAGTTTAAAGCTTGTTCATTTAGTCTTCTGCCATGACACTTAGGACATTCATGCTGAGAGACTAACTTGTCTGATTTATTCTTATGATGACTACTCATGTTACTAATATCTCTATTTAAAAATAGTCTCGTATACTGATGGAATAGTCCCTCTATCGTCTTATACTCTCTCTCTCCTTCTCCCTTTCGATTACCATAAAGTAATAAATTATATTCCTCTTTAGTATAATCCTTAAGAGGTTTATCTAGATCAAATACGCCTGCACTAGCATACTGTCCCCAATACCAAGAACCTGGCTTAAACATACTATCTTCAATACACCATTCATTGAGTGATTTATCTTTATTTAAAATAGACTCTATGTCAATAACCATTACCTTTCCTATTCCTGAGCATTCAGGACACATACCATTCGGATCATTAAAGGAGAAGAAGGAAGCTGTCCCTACCCAAGGTGTACCTATTCTAGAAAACAATAGCCGAAGTGATGCATACATATCAGAAATTGTACCAACTGTAGAACGAACATTGCCTCCCAATTGGGTTTGATCTACGATAACAGATGCCGATAAATTATCAATTAAATCTACATGGGGTTTCTCATACTTAGGCAATCTTCCTCTAACAAAGGCTGAATAGGTCTCATTCATTTGCCTTTGACTTTCTGCTGCAATTGTATCAAAGACGATGCTTGATTTACCAGAACCAGAAACACCTGTAAAAACAACAATTTTTTCCTTTTGGATAGTCAATGAAACATTTTTTAGGTTGTTCTCTTTAAGTCCTTTAATTATAATATCCTTCATTAATTTTCACTCCTTTTTAAACAACATGATGCTTTGTAACATAAATAGATTATATCTCATCATTATAGCTTTTTGTCCCATAAAATTCTTGACTTTTTTTGCTATCCTTTGTCAATCTATCTTTCTACACAAAAAAGAAACCATCTTTAATCAAGACAGTCTCCTTTTTCTCTGTTATGTATCATGCTGTTTAATAATCTATTTTTGTTTCAATTACTATATCTTCCTATAAAGAAAAGGACCATTGCTACTACCACCTGTATTCCCCATGAAAAAACATTCCAAACACTTATTATGGGTTGTTCTATAAATTGAGCCACAATATAATTTATTATGAAAGAAACAGGAATGCCTAATAGAACAGAAATAGCTGCCATATTCCATATCGTTGTTTTTTTAAGAGAAAACAAAAGATAGATTACCCACAAATAGGCTATAGATACTAGCGTTACTGGAATTCCCATTGGTAGCAACATTTTTACATTACCTATGATCTTATCTAGAGCAAATAAAAATGGAAGGATAAAAATACTTAGTGAAACCAGTGAGATACACACATTATATTTTTTAAACTGAAAAATAGGAATAATAACAAGCCAAGCAAATATTATAGCAGAAATAGGTTATAAGGACCATGTAAACCCACCTGAAATAGCAAAATCACAAATCATACAGACTAATATTGCCAGTAAAAAAGTAGTTGTAACGATGAATTTTGTAATGCCCTTTAGTGACTCCTTATTGTTAGAGGTAACCTTATTGGCATATTGTAAAGTTGTTTCAACAATGGTATTTGCCTCTAAAGGAGTCTCGGTACTTCTTTCCCCATTAAGGAGCTCGTTTGTGGTGACCCCTAAAACTTCAGCCAGAGAAGATATAATAGATATATCTGGATATCCTAATCCTCTTTCCCATTTAGAAACAGCTTTATCTGTAATATTTAATTTCTCCGCCAGTTGTTTTTGCGTCATGTTTTTTGATTTTCGTAGTTCACAAATAAACTGCGCCATACTTTGTTGATTCATATTAAGCACCATCCCTTCTCTTACAACTTTATCGGATCATTTATATTAAAACACCCGACTATAGGTAGAATATCAGCAAGTAAACTATGGGTAGAATTCCTAAAGACAATACAATTCCCTCTCATAAATTATCCTTCATTATATTCTGATTAATTATACCGTACATAAATTAAAGATTCAAATTTATGTACAATCTTAACTATATCCTAATGTTTATTTATATTTTTCCACAAATAAACTGCTAGAATTTCTCCTAGCAGTTTATCAAATCATAATCATACGCAACTTTGGCATCCCTCACAACTTAGGCACTCATTTCTCTTCTCAATAAAATCTGTTTGTGTGGTTTGCCACTTGACCGCCTTTTTATCAAACAAATACGTGGCATTTTCATCACTAATCATCACTTGGTCTTTAGAAAAGCTTATACTTACGGGTGAAATCACCCATGTTTCACTATCCAATTTACTTCTTACTAACCTTGGGGCAATAATCTGCTCTGGGTACAAATAACTTTCGATTCGTATAGTAGTTGATACGGTTGTTATTCCTTTTATCCTTCCCTCTTCATCAAAAACAAGTGAGTTGGTATCCCCATGTATACCTATAGCAGCATTACTATACGCCATAATCTCACCAATGGGTGTCTTAAATAGGGTAGGAATATACGGTTCTAGCGACTTAATATTGCCATTTTCATAGAAAGCCACACCAAATCTAACCGCTATATTCTTCTTACGTAACTGAAGGGTTAAAATCTCTTTGCCCCATAAACTAAGACTCTTTAGATGCCCACTAGGATAAAAGCAATAACTATTTATTTTGTTGTCTACTTGTATATCTCCTATTTTAAATCTGCTTTTTTCTGCAAGCTTGTATTCTTCTTCCTCTGACCAGTACCCACTAATCTGACCGTAAAGTGGAAACACACGGTGGATAGCTCCCCCTTTATAAAACGTAATAAATTCGCCTTTAATGACTCCTACCGTAGTAGCTATATATGTTGGCTCTTTTAAATAAATACTTTTTATCTCACCTGTGTCATAAAAACTAACAGCTTCTCTAAACTTTGTCCGTGTGTTAATCTCTCCATATTGAGGTACAAAAACGCCTATGGGCGTAGCAATCTGATTATATTCTTCTAACTGGCAACTTCTCAATTTACCATTTTTATGATAACTCGTGTCTGTAGCTCCATTTAATATGCCATAAAGTGTCTCTATCCTTTCCATATAAATTCCCCCTATTATCATGATTTATTTTTTATCATGCCCGAGAATTAAAAAAACGCTAGGTTCAGCATAACTTGTGGGTAATACGTACAGTATAACTACCTTGCTGTCTAATAATGTAAGTCACCAGTCCCCTCTGCTCCAAATAATTTTCCAGCCAAGGCATAACATGGCTACACTTAATACTTAAACTATTAAATAAAGTATCACTAAAAAAGGGTAAAAGAATTTTCTTGGAGCTCATCTTCGGATAAGCCTTTTGTACTGCTATCATATCAATAAAGAAGTTGCCTGCTTCATCAATAGGTATGGGCAAGTTACTTATTTTAACTGCTTGCACCACATCTTTATCTTCTGAATTTGTCGCTTCTGATAACTTACAATAATCTTCATAGATTTGCTCTAGGAGTAATGTTGAAAATGATGCTGCTTCACACACCTCAAAGCTTGCTCTAACTAATAAATAATAAGGCACACCAAGAATAAGTGTGCCTACTATTACTTTGCAACACTTTAAGTTTTCTATAAGTGCTAAGGTAAATTTCCCTATGTCATTTTCTCTTTTGTCGGCTATATCCTGTATCTGAATCCTTTGTATGACTTGCCACACAGATGTTTTTTCATAAATGTGAACGACGGATGATTCCATAAAACTAGACAAATGCCCTTCCTCATCTAATAAGACAGCTATCTTATCCCTCATGGTTTCCCTCCTTAAACATTATTTTTTTAGGACAAGCTCCCTAATTAAAGCGCCCCTATAACCCTATCTGAAACTTGTAAGTAACTCATACCAATTCACTTCTA
>JAEXBC010000466.1 GCA_023457875.1 Bacillota bacterium
GGGTATATGTGTTGAGTGACTTAGATAAACTAAAGCAAAAATATAAGGAAGGTTATCGCTGCATTTATTCTGAAAAGGATGATGAAAAGGGATTAACCGTACATCTTAAGAATTTCCAAGAAGAGAAAATTGATACCATGAAGGTAGCAGGAAAGATGGAAATTGGTCAAATTGAAGATTTTTTGGATGAACTCAAACAAATAAAAAAGAAAAAAGGTCATGACTGCCACGATCTATAAAACAAAAGAAGCTAATTAATGAAGAATTTGTTCTTCATTAATTAGCTTTTTTAGCTATCGGATTATTTTTTTAATAATAGAAAGTGCTTTGTCATAAGGTGGATAGCGCAGAGGTACTTCCTTGGGTGAACTTTCGAAAATGGTTTTTTCATGGGTAAATGTTTTAAAACTATAATAGCCATGATATGAACCTAATCCACTATAGCCAACGCCCCCAAAGGGAACCTTAGGATTAGTTAGATGCAGTACAGTATCATTAATACAGCCTCCACCAAAAGACAGGTGTTTTAGCAAATACTCACAACGTTTCTTGTTTTGGCTAAAGATATAGCACGCTAAGGGTTTGGGGTGACTTTGTACATATCGAATGGCTTCTTCTATATCTTTATAAGGAATGATAGGTAAGATAGGTCCGAAAATTTCTTCCTTCATACACAAGTCACTTGGTTCAACAGGATACAGTATGGTAGGTTCAATGTAAAGCTCATCGGTATTAAAATGTCCTCCAAAATAAATTTTATCCTCGTTAATGAGTTGTAATAGTCTAACATAGTGTGACTCATTAATAATATGTGCTATGTGTTTTTTATGATTATAAAAATGCTGCAAAGTAAAACCGATATTTGCAAGTAAACGGTCGGCTACCTTTTCCTGGACTAAAACATAATCAGGGGCAACACAAGTTTGTCCTGCATTTAGGAATTTACCCCATACAATACGGCGAGCAGCTAGTTTTAAATCTGCATCCTCATCCACAATAGTGGGGCTTTTCCCACCTAATTCAAGCGTTACTGGAATTAAGTGCTGTGCTGCTTGCTGCATCACCTTTTTACCCGTCTGGGTTCCTCCTGTAAAGAAAACATAGTCAATGGGTTGCTGTAGTAATGCTTCACTTACCTTGGCATCTCCTTGAATAACAGATACATAATAAGGCGGAAAAACTTCTCTTATAATCTCTTTTAGGAGTTTTGATGTAGCTGGTGTTAACTCAGAAGGTTTTAAGATTACACAATTACCTGCTGCAATGGCACCAATTAAAGGGGAGATTGCTAAATGAAAAGGATAATTATAGGGAGAAAAAATAAGACAGATCCCATAAGGTTCCTTTAAAATCTTAGTAGTGCCACCAATAACAGGAAAGCCACCTTTATATATTTTTTCTCTTGTCCATTTATTAATATTTTTCAAGGCAAAATTAAGTTCAGTTATTGTCGCATATATTTCAGTTGTATAGGTTTCATAAGCGGGCTTTTTAAAATCTTGATATAAAGCCTTTTCGATATCAGTTTGATGCATGAGTATCGATTGTTTTAATTTTTTCAAATAATGTATGCGTCTATTGACATCATACGTATTTCGACTAAAAAAATAGTGATTCATTTTTTGAACACATTCATTAATATACGACATATAATCGCCTCTCCAAAAAAAAAAATTTTATTCATCTATATGACTTTTTCATCATGAAATACTTTGCAGATTTACAAGTGTTTATCTAACATATCACTTTTTAATTAAGGATACAATAAGTGTATAAATAAATTATATAGGGGGCATAAAATGAATAGAAAAATATTATACTTATTATGTTTGATGTGTTTATTGGTTTCTTCACCGCTTTATGCCAAATCAAAGTCTAGTAAAGACACTCCAGGAAGTGCCATTTTTGTTATGTCGTATGCTAAAGAAGCATATGTTTCGACAAAGTCTTTTTCCTATACAAGTGACTTCTTGGCTCTAGATATGAAAGTACCTCAAATTGAGGGGTTAACAAGTCGTTCATTTGAAAAAGAAATTAACAAGCAATTGTTAAGAGATGCTAAACTAAGAAAGAAAAATATGATAAATGAAGCTAAATTATATAACAAAGATATGATTCGGGATGGTCTGACTCCGATAAAATTTGAGTATCTCGAGAGCTATAATATTATCCCTTCTCCTGGTCCTTACTTAACAATAGAACTATTTAAATATCAATATAGCGGAGGCGCTCATGGTTTAAGCGAACTTGGTTACCTAACCATTGATACAGAGAAAAATAAAATTGTACAATTATCAGATCTATTTAAAGATAATATTGATTACACAAAACTGATTAATGAACAAATTAATGAAGCAATCAAGCTAAGAATGAAACAAGGTGAATATTTTTTTGTTGGTGAAAATGGTTTCATAAGTATTAAGAAAGATCCTTTGTTTTACATTAATAAAAACAACCAGATTGTCATTGTCTTTAATGTTTATGAAATTGCACCTTATGCCGCTGGACCTGTACAATTTCCTTTAAATACAGATATTCTATTACCTTACATGAAATAGAATTGTCAAATGTTTCTCTTTAGTATAAAATAAAAGAAAAACATTTGGAGGAATCCATGGCTCATATGAAGTATCAATTTGCACGAAACACTAGGAGTTTTAAGAAGCCAATTATCATACTATGTTTAATTACTTTTCTATTTGGGGTAGGTTTTGTTACGCTTAAGATTACTACGCAAAATCAAGAAGTGGTATTAGTTGGTAATTGGCAATCTAGTGAAACTGGAAAAATAGTGTGCTTTACTAATGAAAACAGTATTTGTTTTGATGATCGTTCACCGAGTGGTACGTATCGTATTATTTCTCCAAACACAATAGAATATACGATTGAGAATATGACATTTAAAATGATTTATCGTATTGAAGATAAAAAACTATATTGGGGACTTAATGAAGAAAATCTTGAATGCTTTAATAAGAGATAATTTCAGTAGATATAATCTATTAATCTATCTAACAAATAATGAAAGTGAGGATGAACCTAATGAATCATCTTGAGCTTCAACGTGCTTATGAACAAGCATATAAAAGTGGTAAATCAGCCTGGAATCAAAAGGTGGTACAGGGCGAGTCTGGCTATTTGCGGGCGCTAGATAGTATGTTACAAACAGGGGATATTGCAGCAGAATTTCCACTTGGTTTGGTTGAAATACCTATTGAGAAAATTGTAGGAACCTATACCCATGCAAGAAGTATTTCTTTTGCTGATAATTTTATGCCGATTATGAACCTAAAAACGGAATTTGCAGCTAAATGGATGCATCTTTATAACTACCATATTGAGTCTGGAATAGATGATCCAATAAAGGTTTATGAATACTTAAACCGATTTTTTGTTATTGAAGGCAATAAAAGAGTGAGTGTGCTCAAATTTGTAAAAGGAACGACCATTAATGGCTATGTCATTAGGCTTATTCCAAAAAGAGATCCACAAGATAAATTAAATAATATTTATTATGAATTTATAGATTTCTATAAACATACTCATATCAATACAATTTGGTTTTCGGAAGAGGGACGATTTAAAGAATTATTAGGCTATATAGATCAATTTACAAGTAAGGTTAATGAAGAAGATGCACCAAAGCTTTTTCTTTCCACCTACTATCGACCATTTAGACAAATGTACTTAGAACAAGGGGGAGATAGGCTAGATATTACTACGGGAGACGCCTTTTTAACCTATTTAAAGATTTATGGACTTTCAGAAGAAATATATAATGAAAAACATAAAAATCAAATTAAACAATTAATTGATGAATTGCAAGTTCTTGATACAGATTCAGCTCATGTTCAAACAGAGGTGGTTCAACAAACTAAACGTAAGGGTGTTTTCTCTTCTCTTACAGATTTGATGACCTCTAAAAAGATCTTAAAAGTTGCTTTTGTCTATGCAAAATCTGTTTCCAAATCAGGATGGGCATATGC
>JAEXBC010000467.1 GCA_023457875.1 Bacillota bacterium
GGGTAGGACAAATTTTTCATTTGCAAGAGGGATTAGGGGCCCACCTAATTTATCCTTTAGTAAGTGTTTTAACGTCGTTCTTCCCTTATCTGTAATACAGTAGATACGCCTTACTTTAGAGCCACCATTTTCTTCTTTGACTAGAGCAACCTCTGCTTTTTTTTCTAACTGTGAAAGGGCATAGTATATGGAGCCAGATTTGATTTGAGTCCACTCTTCAAAGCCTATTTCTTGTATAAACTTTTGTATTTCATAGCCATGGGCTGCTTTGATATTAAGATAGTATAAGATCAGTGCGCGTACCATAAAGACTCCTTTATCCAATGTTGGTTAATCTAGAATTTGAATATACCCAATATTGGATAAAGTCGATACCATATAGAAAAAAATGCATGATAAAACCCCCAAGTTACAGTTTTCTGTAGCCTGAGGGTTTTATACGTTTTTAGAATAACTATTCATTAAATAGAGTACCTCTTTCGTTAATTTTTTAATCTTTAATCTAAATGATAAGCTTTTTTTACATCACTTTGATTAACCCAGTTGTCTGGCGGGTCAAGTGCTTTAGTAATCATAAGTTGCCGTACGATTTGAGTATGAGCAATTAAGTATGCATCTGTATCGATAGGCGGCGCTGTTTTTGGAGCTTCTTCTGGCACCGTTTTATTGGTTAAGTGTGGTGTCTTGTTGTCGTAGGTGGTTTTTTCACCAGTATATTTCTTAAGTGATGTTATTTTATCTATACGTTGTATTTCTTTGTTATGTTCATACATAACTTCTTTGAAATGATTAGGCTGCGCTGTTGTGTTTTTATTTTCGATGGGTTTAGTCTGAATGGTATTTAGTACACTAATAATTGTATTTGTCATAATAAGCACCTCCCTGTGCATTATATCTTATGTGATATATCCCATATATGATTCACCCCTTTTCGTATTATTGTAAAATTTTTTATAGGAATTATATTATGAATGTCCTTTTATATCTTATATATCGGATAAATAATAAAAAAATATAGAGTAAACTGATAAGTTAATCATAAAAAAGACAAATACTAAAGGAATGCAAAAATGATACACTGACTGCGCCTTGGTATTTGCCTTGAAAGTTTGATAGAGGATAAAAAATGATTGATTATCTATTATTTTTTAATATGCTATAGCAGGCACTAAAACCGCCGAAAAGAATGCCTGTGATAGGGAATACAATCCAGCAGATATGCCATAAGTCGAATACAAGACCAGAGATTAAGAAAATACAAACAGCTATTGGCCAAATAATACCTGAAATAGCGCGAGGCACCTGGTTCTTTTCTTTGACAGCTTCAGCATAATCTTCTTTTTTGAGTAGTCTTTTATAGGCGTCTTGCCCACTGCCAAATCTAATAAAAATATATACAGCAAGAGTGATAATAAGTAGCATTATACTTACACCGTAAGCTGAGTAGCTATCGCCAAAAAGATAAGCAAAAAAGATGGCAGTGGGTGAAAGCACGCAAAGAGATACACCGATTATGACAGAGGGAAGTGTTGTTTTAGAAACACCTTCAAAGTCTTTGGTTAAATAAGCTTCACAAGACTTACTGAGTACAAAGTTCCCTTCTTCAATATATTTATAGCGATCAAGCTTTGTACCAAAAAAGATAAAAAGACTGATAGCGGGTACCAAAAATAAAAACAAAACAATCACAGGGAATACGTCTTTTGCATTTTGAGGAAAAGATGAGAAGATGCTTGCTTGCTCCATAAGTGTAGCTAGGGTTACAAGGATTGATACACCTGTTAGTATAAGGGCAACACCTAAGCCGATAAAATGAGAAGATCTTTTATTGATGGAAATATATTCTTGTGCTTCTTCTAACTCGACTATAGGAGAGAGATTTTCGTCTTTAGCTATAGAAATGTTCATTTCATAAAGTAGCTCCTCTATGTTGCCAAATTCAGAAATAACGATGCCAATGGCTTCGTTTTCTGTTTTACCATTAGATTTTAGTTCGTTGTATTTATCCTCCATATTCACAAAGATTTCAGATTTTACCTTTAAGATTTCCTGTGTCTTAGGCAATCCACTAAAAATATTCTCTAAATAATTCTTAATTGTTTCCATTATGATTCCACTCCTTTATAAATCGATTAATTACATTTTGGGTGACTTCCCATTCCTTGCACTTCTCTTTGTAGTAGGCAATGCCGCTAGGGGTTATGCGAAAATAAGTTCTTCTTTTTCCTTGGGTTTCCTCTCCGTAATATGACTCAATATAATTGTTTTTCTCTAAGCGATTAAAAGCAGAATATAAGGTTGTTTCCTTCATCACATAGAGTTCATCCGTAAGATAGCGAATATTTTTTGAGATTTCATATCCATAGGAATCACCTTCTAACAAGAGATATAAAATGATGGTGTCATTATAGCCACGTATTACATCACTACTAATCAAGTCCATACCTCCTAATGAATGTAGGATATACTACGACTGTCGTAGTATATCTGATGAAGTAATAATAGCATAACTACTACGACAAGTAAAGTAATTTTTAAAAAAATTTATGAAATAAGACTAAATAAAAACAACTTGGAATATTTTTGGATGTGTTCTCTATATGGTATATACTAGTAGTAAAATAAGGCGTAACAATCTCTTGAGATAGGTGTATAAGTTGATAAATTGTGGATAAAACCAAGCAAAAATCCTATATGCGAGGATAAAAGTTATAATTGATAAAAAATGGATGAATATTGGATGAATATTATAGAAGCCACCTAACCATAATAAACCTGTACAAGAGAAAAATAGATAGGCAAAATCGAGCAGAAGAATACTGCTTAAAAGAGAGACACAAATAAAAAGGATATAAAGGCGTAAAAGCTTTTATATCCTTTTTATTTGAAGAAATAAAAGAATATAAATTGGAATAATGTAAAGTTACATAAAAAAAGGTATAATGAAAGAAAAAAGAACAAGGAGGAAGTCAATGGAGGGTGCAATCGAGCGTATTCAAAAGAACATTAAACATGTTATTATTGGCAAAAATGAGATTATACAACAAATGATGATTTGCTTGCTAAGTGAAGGTCATGTTCTATTAGAAGGAGCTCCCGGTTTAGGAAAAACAAAGCTAGCTGTCGCCTTAGCACGAAGTATAGGTGGAAAATATAAGCGTGTCCAATTTACACCAGATGTATTGCCTTCAGATATAACAGGCTTCTATATGTATAATCAATTAAATCATGAGTTCGAGTATAAAGAAGGAGCAATCATATGTAACTTCCTGTTGGCAGATGAAATTAACCGTGCTTCACCAAGAGTACAATCCAGCCTATTAGAAGCGATGGAGGAAAGACAGGTTACAATAGAAGGGCATACGATTGTTTTGCCTGAGCCGCTGATGGTCATTGCTACTCAAAATACCATTGAGTGCCAAGGAACTTATCCTTTACCTGAAGCTCAAATGGATCGTTTTTTTATGAAACTTTATTTAGAGTATCCTTCTAGAGATGAATGGGAAAAAATATTAAGTCAATCTGAGGGAGTAGAACCACTCCGGCAGCTTAGTCAGGCAATTAACCTGCAAGAACTAGCC
>JAEXBC010000468.1 GCA_023457875.1 Bacillota bacterium
TTGATAAAAAGGCATAGCAGAGAAGCCAAGTCTGGATATGACGCCAGTGACACTTAGCGAAAGTGTATTTTTTGAGCTTAGTGGAACCAGTCCTATGGGATAAACGCTGAAGGCATCTAAGCGTGAATAGACCGTCATCAGAGCACAGCAAATGGATTACTATTAGCTGAATTCATTAGAGGTATTCAAGATGGTTTAGTAGACTACGTGGAAACTATTTTATTAAAAAGAAGACATTTCTAATAAGTTTAGAGATGTCTTCTTTTTAAGTGAAGGATAATAGGAGATTAGAGTAAAAAGAATCATCATATAATTTCGAAAATATCTTGACAGGTGAGCATTTGCTTACTAAAATAAAGTTAAAGGTGAGCAAATGCTCACCAAGTGATGGGAGAAAATATGAAAGATAAGCAAATATCAACAAAAGAAAAGATTTTATTGGAATCCATGAAGTTATTTTCAGTTCAAGGTTTTGAGGCAGTATCGGTTAGAAATATAGCGGCAGCTGTAGGGGTAAGAGATAGCGCCCTTTATAAGCATTTTTCTAATAAGCAAGCTATTTTTGATGCTATTGTAGAGACATCTAGAAATAAGTTTATTGAGAAGTATCAGGAGATGCAGCAAAGACACAATGTGGATATTGACTTTTGTGAGATGTGTTTGCTAATGTTTAGGTTTCAGACTCAAGATGAGTGGATCGTAAGGTTCAGACAAATGCTTATTATAGAGCAGTTTAATAACCCCTATATAGCAGAAATATATAAAGAGCTATTTATTGATATGCCCATTGGACATCAAGCAAAGATTTTTAGCCAATTGATTCAACTAGGCATTATGAAAGATGGAAATCCCAGGGTTATGTCTATGGAACTTTATGCACCGTTCTTCCTTTATCACACGATTCATATGACAGATGAAGAATCAAAACAATTGGAAAAAGAGTTGAGACAACATATATTAAACTTTCAAGAAATGTATGCTTTAGTAAAAGTTAAATAGGAGAGGAAATATTGATATGGGGAAAATATTAATATCAAGAATAAGTATCCGTAAGAATCCGGAACTAAAGGAGATTCAAAAGGCTTATTTAAAAGCCCATCGCAAGGTAAGGGCAAGACATCCTAAAGGTAAGTTGGGTAAAGTAGTCCGCCTAGTGAGTGATCAATGTATAGACTGCGTAGGGTATCAAGCAGCTGAAAAAGTAGTAGAAGACATGAGTGAAGCACAAATTTGGGGAACTTTGAAACAAGCTAATATTAAAGGGTTAAGTGGTTCTGACTTTCCAACGCACCAAAAATTAATGACTGTTAAAATGGCAGAATGCCAAAGTAAATATTTTATTATTAATGCTGTTGCTTGTGATCCGGGATTAGTGCATGATGCTTGGCTGTTAAAAAACCATAAGGAGGAAATAGAAAAAGGGATCGAGATTGTAAAACGAATGATTCATTTTAATGAGGTCATTATTGCACAACAAGATAAGGTGCCTAATCGCTATCCTATGGGTGAAGAAAGAATCTTAATTAAACAGCTATTAGGAGTTGAATTAAAGAAAGACGAAATACCAGCTGAGAAAGGCTATCTTGTCATCAATGTACAAACTGTTTATGCCATTTACAAAGCTTTTTACTTAAATGAGGAGCAGACAAATAGATATATTACTGTAGCCAATATTAATTCAGGAATGGCAAGAGTTGCAAAAGTGAAGATGGGACAAAAGATAGAGGAAACAATAAAGGAATTAAGTCAATCTAAGGAGTTACACCTAGAAAAATTCTTGAGTTCTCAGGAAGAGATTTATGCTGGAATGGGAATTATGGATGCTGAGGCTATAAAAGAAAATCAGACGACATCAGCTGCGATTGGTTTTATAGGTGTTGGAAAGGCTTTTGAGTTTAATAATGAGGCAAAATGTAAGGGATGTGGTGCTTGTTCGCGGCATTGTCCAAAAGGAGTGAAACTGCATAAGCTTCTTAAGGCTATTGAAAAAGGGGATACTTCAAAATTTGAGGTATATCGATTGAATGAGTGCATTGAATGTGGTACTTGCTCATACTATTGCAAGGTAGGTAAGAATATCATGGAAATTTTGATGAAGGCAAAGGAGAAATGCTGTGAGAGATAAGAAAAAGTGGATGAACATAGTAATTGCTATTCTATTCCTTATTGCATTGTATTTAGTTGGTGTGGGAGAGCAGGGTGCTGCTGAGTATAATGGGGGATATGGAACTTTTGATATGAAGCCTTACAATGCAGAAGTGGTTTATTCTATACTTCCAGAGTTTACAACTGGAGGGGTTGATTCAGTAAAGAACTACTACATTCTTGATTACCTGTTTATTTGTGCCTTTCTTGTTTTTCAAGTGATGCTAAGCACAGTAACCTTCAAGAATATCAAGTCGCAGATGCCTCGTCATCTTTTTGTGGCAGTTGCCATTATCAGAGGTATTGCAGATGCAGTTGAGAATGCACTGTTATACTATGTAATGAGTACATATCCGACAACTCATAACACTATAGTGAACGTATCATATATTTTTACTCAGATAAAACTAAGAGTGATTCTAATTTGGTGTGCTTTATTTATTATAGGAATTCTATGTAACTTCATTAAATTTAAGC
>JAEXBC010000469.1 GCA_023457875.1 Bacillota bacterium
ATCGGCGTCTTTACAGTCCTCATAAGAGCCGGCATAGATTTTCATGTGGGAACCTGAAAAAGCAAGCCCATGGTTCAGGTCCATCGCCTCGCCTTCCGCCTTTTTCCGGTCAATGTCAATCAATACAAGTTCATCGCAGGCATTCTGATTCAGCATGGCATACGCATAGCTCATGCCGACAAACCCGGTTCCCACCAGGGCAACTTTCCGATTATCATTTTTCACGATCAACACCTCCAGATTACATCTTCCAGTGTTCTACATTTGGAACACAATTATGCCTAGGATCCCATGCCATTCTTTTTCTATCTGAAAAGGGGAAGAAACCCATAGGATTTCTTCCCCGCTGTCTTGTTTAGAAATCTGCTTTCCACAGTCCGTGGAGGTTGCAGTATTCATAAACCGTACCGGAATCCACCTCATCGAATTCCGCTTTCGGTTCGATTCCCGGTTTCAGGAACTGAAACTCCACTTTGTCGCCGGAAACCAGCGCAATCCATTCAATGTGGTGTTCGGGCAGCATCGGATGTAAAGTCGATCCCACGGCAACTTTGATTTTGCCGTCTTCCCGGAGGATTGCCGGCACATGTTTTTCCTGCGCGGCATCTGTCGAATTTGCATTCAGCTTGGTCATCTCCTGCCCGCAACAGGAAAGCGTTCCTCCTCCATCGTGAACCTTAAAGACCACGTTTTTGCATAACTCGCACCGATAAAAAGCAGCTTCCGTCATGTTTGTTCCTTCTTTCCTCTTTCATTTTCATTAAAACAGGATATCCTGTTTTATTTAACTGGACAAGTTGTTTCCTTGCTTTATAATATACCATTTTTGTATATTTATTTCAACATAAATTATGCCGAATTTCACAGATTAAATTTGGTTAATTTTATATAATTATTCTATAAATTTCCATTCATATTTTTTCAGGTAAGGGAAATGATAAGATCGACACTATTGAAAGGAGATGTCCCGAAGTTGGAGAATCAATCATACAGGTCACAGTATCTTTTAATCTGAGAATGTGTGACACTGCTAAAAAATGATGAAATCAGAAACTGATGGAAGTCTCAAAAATCAATATTGTCTAACGGGTGCCGCTTAATGACTTCTCGGTCTTAGGCGGCACTTTTATGAAAAAAACTCCTTTGCTTTATAAAACTGTAAAAGCAAAGGAGTAAAGTTTTATGTCCAATTGTAATTTATATCAGTAATTAATTTGCATTTTTTAGACGCAGACGTAATTTATCGGCAATCATTGCCACAAATTCGCTGTTTGTTGGCTTTCCTCTCCCATTATGAATCGTGTAACCAAAGTAACTGTTCAGTGTATCAACATCACCGCGAAGTGGCATTCTACCTAGGTTTTATTAAGTTTTTCAAGTGGTTTCTGTCCCTATAAACTAAAGCTACAAATTTCTCACTTTATTGGGTTGAACCAAGATTATTTATTGGTTTAATCATACACAATATGCACAAAAAAATCAAGCTCTAAACCTATAAAGGATAAAACTTTTTATTTAATAGTCACAATAAAAATTTGATAAAAAAAGCGGTTTAAGCTATGCCTAAGCCGCTATTTCTTATCGTCTTTTAATACCTGAGATATATGCGGAGTTCAAATTGTTTTGTGGCAACGTAATAAATACCACATCATTTACACTAAGTGTCAAATCTACTGCACAACAAAGCACTCGATCCACACCATTCAAACTCACCTTATACTTATTGTTTCCAATAATTCCAGTAATCCTGCCTTGTGTAGTCCGATCAAAAGGAGCTTCAGCAATGGATTGATTTACTAAATATTGAATTGTCTTTAAAATTGAATCTTGAAAACTCTTCATAGTCACTCCTAATATCCCATTCTCGCACCGCTCATCAAATGACTGCTTACGGCCTGAATTGCTTTCAACTCAAAATTCTTTGAGAACGAATTCATGACATCGTTAAGCTGATTTTTGACAACACGGCCAATATCCTCTGCTGTAGATTTATCTGCACCATTAACTGTAATATCGCCCATGCGGATTGATATGGGACTAATATTACTATAGTTGGAAGAATAGGCTGCATTTTCTTCTGCGGTTAATACCCTTTCACCCTTATGGAGCAAAGCTGTATATCCGTCCCATGGAACATAATCCAAGCCGTTCTTATGACTTCCATCAACATCTTTACTGCTGCTCTTTATTGAACTGCTGCTCTTAGACATTTCATCTTGGCTCTCTCTCCAAAATGCTAATTTTTCTATAAGCCATGCAACTTTTTCCTCAACCCAAGCAGAGAGTGATTCCCATACAGACTGCAAGCCGCTCCATACATTATTGAGCATCATTGAACCTATATCGTAAAATGTACTGCCTAGGTTTTCAAACCAAGCAATTAGATTCTGTACTTTCAGTTCAATCCATCCAACAATGTTGTCCCACACTTTTTTGATTCCAGTAAATAATATACCAAATAAGCCTATAATCACATCAACTATTAGGGTAACACCCGCCTGAATAATTCCTTTAAGTAAATCCAAACTGGTTTTATGTAATGCTTCTAGCATTTTCCATCCAGAAGAGGCTATATTCAGCAAAGAAGAAAAACAGCTATCCCAATCTTCCTTTAAGAAAGCTGTGAAAAAGCTCACAACACCTTGAATTAAATTAAGAGCATTTTGTATTACAGTCATAATGTTATTAAAATGGTTCTGAGCAAATGAAACGAGGTCTGAGCCCCACTTATCCCATAACACATTGAATAAGTCTATAAAGCCCTGTACAATGCTTTGGATTGTGCTGAGAATAGTTGTTATTGTTTCTTTTACTTTTCCAAAGGACGTGTCACTTTGATTTTCAAGATTTTTGAAAGATGAAATCATCGTATTAATAGTTGTGATAATAGGTTGCAGGAAATTACTAATCGAATTAAATACATTCTCAGCTTTTCCAATTGATGTTGGAAGTTTTTCATTTAACCAGCTTGCAAATATATTCAAAGTGGGTAGAACTTTTTCTCCCAGCGGAATTAAAAGCCCTACTTCTAATTGTCTTCCGATTCCAGTCATGGCTTCGCCAAATGAATCATATTTTATTTCTTTAATTCGATTCAATGCATCGTAATTTTTATCGTACTCACCCTCAATATCGGTTAGAGCCTCTATACCTTCCTTGCCTAAATCTTCCCACATTGTTCCGAACAAAGCTACTCCCGCTTGATTTTGTTTAAGAGGGTCTTGCATCGCTAACAACTTTTGTGTGACATCATTAAAGGCTGATTTGGCTAGCTCACCGCCCTGTGCAAAAGCCTGTGCGGTTTTATTTGCATCAAGACCAATAGACATAAAGGCGGCATTAGTGGAATCGCTTTGATCTTTAACACGGATACCAAATTCTTTTACTGCATCACCAAGCTTATCTACACTAAAAGTGCCAGTATATGTACCATTTGCTAAGGAATTGAACATACCTTCTGCGTCAATTCCCAACTGCTTGAAATGAACTGAATATTCGTTGATGGAATCTAGTAAATCACCATTTTTATCCAGATTGTCTTGAGCCGCATAGGTTATCAGATTAAATGCTTCTTCACCTGATATACCAAACTGATCCATAAGCATTCTTACTGCTCGCATAGATTCTTGTATGTCATATCCAAATGCATCCCTTAAGGCTAAAGCATTTGTTGTCATTTTTTCAATATTGGTAGGATCTAAGAGTCGACTATTCTGCGTAACGATTGCCATGGCATCCGCAATATCATCAAAACTTTCCCCATAGTTCCCAGCATATATATTTTTTAATGCTTGATTAAATCCATCAACTTGTTCAGCTGAAACATGTGTGGCTGCTTGAAATCCATTCATTGCTTTCTTTAAATCATCTACGCTATCCACATTTTTTATTACAGTTCCGACAATTGCCGCTCCTGTTGCCGCCATACCTGCTACTAATGATGTTTTAAGAAATGTGCCTACGCCAGAGAGCTTAGATTTCATGGTTTCAGCTTGCTTTTCGGCCTCTTTCATTCCGCTTGAATAGCCCGAAGAGTCTAATTGCAAGGTGTATTTGTACTTAGCAAGGTCTATGATATTTTGTATTATAACAACCTCCCCTCTTTAGAAAGATGCTTGTAAGGCCATTAAGCCCTTCAAATCTGTTTTGGTCTGTTTAACAACCTTACCTGCTTTTAAGGCTTCTTTGTATTGATATTTTAAATAGGCGTCTCGCCACTCTGGATTCTGCATTAAATGGCTCAGGCGAATATGCTTTACTGTTGCCAGAAAAGCTCCATATGGCATTTTCATAACATCTGCAAAACTGTTTGATGTTTCCATTGTCACAAGAGTAACATTTTCCATGATTTCTACATCGTCAGAATGGACGGCGTAAGAATATGAAGAATCCCCAACACCTTTTACTTTGATGTCGGGGATTCGGAGTTTGGGTTTTGTGCCACCTTATTTGCCTGTTTCATCGTTTCGGAAAGTACATACTGCAAAACATCAAAGCTGTCAAACTTCTGCTGTTTAAGCGTATCCATTGTCACTTCCTTGGTTTCATCCAACTTTAAAATCTCCAAAACAATTTCTTTCAGCAATTGAGTTGCCGCATGAATATCGCTTTTCTTGAGCGTATTTTCAACTTTTTGATAGGAATCATAAAGCGTCAGATAAAATTGAGTGCTGAAATTTCCGTCAATATGATAAGTTTCACCAGTAATTGCCTTAATAACATAATCGTCTTTTTTGAGAAGGGATAGATCAATAATATTCATTTATTTTAGCTCCTTATTATGCAATATCTTCTGTAATGACCTGATAATAAACGTGTTTACCCGCTGCATTTGTTTGAGACAAAACATCGAATGAATAGTCGAATGTAATTGGAGAATCATTGTTCCAATCAAAGGACAATTCCCCATTAAAAGAACACATAAACATATTGACACTGATCTTTTTCTTAGCCGACTCATCTGTTGAAACGAATCTAAGATAGACATTAGGAGCATTATCCTCATGAGCATATGTAAATGTAGTTTTTCCAGTGGTTTCGTCAATTGTATAATCTGATCCTGTAAGGAATTTTGAAATATTCTCCAAGTTCCAAGAAAAGATACCAGTCTGAAATGTGATTGTTTTATTTTTGATTAGACTTCCAACTTTTCCAGCATTTGCAGCTTCTAGGTCTGTTTTTTCTACAGATGATTTTAGGACTGCATTTGCTTCGATATAGCCTAAATATGTCAATTTTTCCTCTTCAGTGGTTGTTAGATTAAAAGGGTCTGCAATATCTTTCAAGGCAACGGCAAATAAATCGCCTGAACCTAAAACAACTTGCTGATTTCCATTAGTTACAAAGTTCATATCAAAACCTACTTTCTTTATATTTTAACTAAAAAATAAACGAGTACATTGTACTCGCCATTATCT
>JAEXBC010000470.1 GCA_023457875.1 Bacillota bacterium
CTGCTACGCCGTTGTCTAAGGGTTTATAGGCAAACCACCACGCAAAATTCTCGTATAGCCTTGCATTCTCCTCGGCTTGTTCAATATCCATTGCCACTGGTATAATTACCTGATTCTGTATCAACTCATTATTTGGCCAATTAGCTGGAATGGATACCTTATTGGCGTCAGATACTTGTAATGCCACTAAGGCTCTTATCATTTCCTCTGTGTTCCTACCGACTTCTGCTGGATAGTATAAAACCATACGAACCCTGCCTGATGGATCAATATAAAAAACAGCTCTAACTGTAGTTGTGGGTCTGGCAGGTTGAATCATTCCTAGCTGGTCTGCTACCTCTCCTATAGGATCTGCAATAAGGGGGAAGGGAATGGCTACCCCTAAGATATCATACATCCATTGTAACCATTCTATATGTGATTGAACCTGACCTATTGATAGTCCAACAAGACTTGTATTTAATTTTTGAAAAGTATCATAGTTCATAGCAAAAGAAACAAATTCAGTTGTACAAACAGGCGTAAAATCCCCTGGATGGCTAAATAAAATAAGCCATCTTCCAGTATAGTCATCTGGTAAGACTTGAACTCCTTGAGTTGTTTGCACCACCATCCGAGGTAAATAGTTTCCAATCCTTAAGACATCTGCCATTATAAATACCTCCATCAATATGCTTTTCTCCTTTGCCTATATATATGAGGTGCACTGCTTTTCCTATACCAATTAATTTTTTAGGCTATTTTGATATCTCCCAATAAAATAGGCACCTAAAGGACGTGGGAGTTTAATAAATAGCTTATTTAACATACCAGGAACAATCGTTCTCTTACCCTTGATAAGCCCCTTGTAGGCCTTTTCTGCTACAAAGCTTGCTGTCATAGCAAAAGAGGCATTCTCTCTTCCAGCAGCTTTAGCAAAAGCCGTTTTGGTTGCTCCTGGGCATAGTGAAGATACCCTTACATGGTAGGGCTTTAATTCACTATATAACGCTTCTGACAAAGAAAGCACATACGCCTTGGTTGCATAATACAGCCCAGTATAAGGGCCTGGATGATATGCCCCTGTGGAAGCTACATTTAATATTTTTCCACTTCCCCTTTCCTTCATCTCCTTTGCAAAATACTTGGTAAGTAATGTTAAGCTTACCATATTTAATTGGATGAGTTCTAAGTCTTTTTCTAATGAATACTCGCAAAATTCACCCACAATTCCTGCGCCTGCATTATTAACTAGGATATCTACCCTAAGTCCTTTTTCTTTCACTTGTTTATAAATCATAGTAGCAGCCTCTTTTGTACTTAAGTCACTTACTATGGTATGAACCTTGGAAGTTGCCTCAAGACTCATCTTGGTACGCTTAAGTTTTTCTTCATCTCTCCCTACTAAAATTAAATCATAGCCTTCTTTAGCAAATACCTGTGCTAAAGCATAACCTATACCACTGGTTGCACCTGTAATCAACACATTACCCATCCTATTCTTCCCTTCTTTATCAAAAATGTATCTATAAAAATATTAGTATCCACCTATTGCATTATGTTGTTATACGTGTTATATATGTTATATAACACGTAAATTTTTAAGGAGGTTTCTATGATTATTGAACTTGATTTTAACAGCGAAAAGCCTATATACGAACAACTCTATGAGGCTGTCATACTAGCTATGGCTAATCATACACTCCACCCTGACGATTCTCTTCCTTCTGTCCGAAGTCTTGGTGAGGAAATTGGTATTAATTTGCATACAGTAAATAAAGCTTATAACCGTCTCAAAGAGGAAGGTTACATTCAAATGGATCGGCGAAAGGGCGCTGTCGTTAATCCTATTCCCATTAAAGCTTCAAAGGATGAAGAAGAAGCGCTAAAGAAAGCGCTTGCTTTACTGGTTGCAAAGGCTCAGCTTATGGGCCACGATGAGGAATATATTAAAGCCTTGTGCAGTTCTTATTATAAACGAAATGGAGGAAATATCCTATGAGACAGTCACTGCTTATCCCTATATCTATCTTAAGTGTTAATTTGCTTGTTTACATCATTTTTATTTTATCTCCTTTTTTCCCAAGCGGAAATACCTATATGGGGGTTATATTAGATACTTCTTATCATAAGACACCTGAGGCTAAGAAAATCCTAAGGATGTATGTACTTTACACTACCTTGGCTTTATTAATCGGTACAATAATGAGTGTCCTCATTCTTTATTTTGTTAAGGATGCCTATGATACGGCTTTAGTGAGTATCCCAACGTTTATTCAGTTTTTCTTATATTTACTCGTCTTTGCATTAGCAAACAAAAAGGCCCTTGCTTACAAAAAAACCTTAAATCTTCCTACCCATGCTCATCCTAGTTTTCTAGTTGATACTGCTTTCATGGAACAAAAAGACAAAATCAAAGTCTTGTACAAAAGGTTGTTAATAATCCCTATATGCCTTGCTATTTTAACTGCTGCTTATAGCCTATACCGCTATAACGATATACCCGGTCTAATACCTACCCATTTTAATCTATTTGGGCAAGTAGATGGCTGGGCGCAAAAAAGCTATCTCAGTGTACTTTTCCCTTCCGGTATGCATATTTTACTCATTGTTATCTTTGGTTATAGTTTGAATAGCGCTTTTTCTACAAGAGGTAAACTCAGCAAGGAAAACCTTGAGGAAAGCAAGGCCATTACTTTAACCTATTTAAAGGGAATGACGATTAGCATCTTACTATTGGTACTAGCTACTACTTTTATGATGATTTCTTTGGTATTTGCCATGATTAATGGCACGCCATTAAATCTATTCTATTATTATGGTTCCTTACTTCTATTAGTCATTGGACTAATCCTTATGTACCTTCATACCAATCGCTACAAAAAAAGAATTACCCCTATGACGGAGAAAGAAAATCTAGTATCTCCCGAAGATCAAGATGATTGCTGGAAATGGGGTATGTTCTATTACAATCCCAACGATCCAGCCATTCTGGTCAACAAAAGATATGGCTTAGGCTGGACCGTCAATTTCGGTTCTATTCAAGGGAAGTTATTCATTATACTCCTATGTGTTATTTTAATTGCGATTTTCTTCTTTTCTATATAACAGACTTTCCTATTTTCAAAGAATAGAAGCTATTCGTTGCTTTTTAAGAAAAACATATTACCCAGGAAATAGTCGTCTTATCCTTTTTTTAAGATAAGTAAGATGCCACATGGGAGCAAAGCGTAACCATGTGGCATCTTATTTTGTACTTATGCTTTATTGATCTTGCACTTTTCTTTTCCTAGTCCTGCACTTGTTGTGCCCCTACCTGATCATTAATACTTCTAGATATATTTTAATACCTTATATACTTTAATGCCTTCTTATGCCCTGGCTCGAATCACCTTTTGTTGAACATCCGCAGGTGCTTCCTCATATCTTGAGAAGTGGTAATCTATTACCCCTCTACCCTGTGTCATAGACCTTACGTCTGTGGCATAGGTATATAATTCTGCCAAAGGCACCTCTGCCAAAATCACTTGTTTTTTCCCTTCTTGATTCATACCAATTAAATGACCACGGCGCTTCTTCATATCTCCCATGATATCACCTGTATATTCATCGGGTACGATAATCTCTACTTGAGCAATAGGTTCTAATAGAGTAGGCTGTGCTTTAGTAACCCCCTCTTTAAAAGCAAGGGTTGTTGCCATTTTAAACGCCATTTCAGAAGAATCCACGGGATGATAAGAACCGTCTACCAAGACAGCCTTTAAGCCCACTACAGGATAACCTGCAAGTACACCCTTTAGTGTACATTCTTCAAGACCTTTTTCAACCGCTGGGAAATATTGCTTAGGTACTGCGCCTCCAAATACTTTTTCCTCAAAGACATAAGGCAATTCTAAATCTCCTGAAGGTTCAAATGTCATGACTACATCACCGTACTGACCATGTCCTCCAGATTGCTTTTTATGTTTACCTCTTACATTCGCCTTCCCTTTAATCGTTTCCCTATATGGTGTAGTGGGTTGTTTTAAATAGACGTCTACTTTGAATTTATTCTTAAGCATACTCACTACCACGTCTAGTTGCTGCTCTCCGATACCACATAGAATGGTCTCATGGGTTTCCGTATCATTTTCTACGGATAACGTATTATCTTCAATGGTAAGTTTATATAAAATACTGGACATTTTTTCTTCGTCGCCTTTGCCGGCTGGAAAAATTGCCTTCCTTACCACACCTTTTGAAAAAGTGATAGGCACATAGCTATACTCAAAATCCTTTTGTGCTAATGTATCACTGGTCTTAGGTGTCTTAAGCTTAGGTACTGCACCAATGTCACCTAGATATAAACAGTCCACTTCTTTTTGTTCCTTGCCAGCAAGCACATACAGATGAGAAAAGCGTTCTGCTTCCTCTGTACGTGCATTAAATAAATTATCCTCCACCCTAATGATTCCTGACTTTACTTTAAATAGGGATAGTTTTCCAATGAAGGGATCTACTACTGTTTTAAATACAAAAATTGATTTCTTATTCAGATCACTTGTAGAAATATACTCTTCTTTATCGGTTTGCTTGTGAATGACCTTGCTTGTACCTGTCTCATTAGGTGCTGGAAATAAAGTGGTCATGGTATCCATTAATACAGATATACCTGTGGTATAGATTGCACTACCACAAAGTACAGGCACGATTTCTCTGTCAATGACACCCTTCTTATATGCCTTCTCAATTTCTTCTTGTGTTATTTCTTCTCCTGCAAAATACTTTTCCATAAGTATCTCATCTGTTTCCGCCACTGCTTCTAAAATCATTGTGCGGATGGGTTTAATCGCTTCCTCCAGATGCTCTGGAATAGGACAAGTAATTACTTTCTGCCCATCAAAGCGACGTCCTAGCATTTTAAGTACATGAACATAGCCTACAAATTTTTCGTTTTCATACCAAGGCACTTGTACTGGGGCAATACTTGTTCCAAACTTGTCTTTGCATTCCATAAGAATGTCTTCAATATTGACATTAGGTGCGTCCATCTCTGTAACAAATATCATTTTAGGGACATTGGCAGCAGTAGCTACCTCCCATGCCTTTTCTGTTCCTACTTCTACGCCAGCGGAGGCTTTCAAGACAATCAGGGCACTATCAGCCACGCTCATGGCTTCCTCCACGCCCCCAATAAAGTCAAAATAGCCTGGCGTATCCAGTAGGTTTAATTTGTAGTTCTTCCATTCAACTGGAATTAAAGAGGTATGAATTGAAATTCTGCGTTTTACTTCTTCTGGGTCAAAATCACTTACCGTATTTCCTGATTCCACTTTTCCAAGTCTTGATGTCATTCCTGCAGTATATAACATAGCTTCTGCTAATGTTGTTTTACCTGCACCCCCATGTCCTAATAAAGCAATATTACGAATATATGGTGTTTCATATGCTTTCATAGACTGACCTCCTTCAAGATAAATGCTTAACCTCTTATATTACTATTTCCATGCTTGTATTAAAATTCCTTTTTTATATAGTTTTTTTATTATCTAAAATTTTATGTACTTTTTTTATTAATTTGTAACAAAAAAAGAAAGGTCTTAAGCCAAAAGTATCCCTTTAGCACAAAACCTTTCTTACTTATGTTTCACATATACCTCATTTATGTCAGATGGCAAATCTGCTTTAACTCCACAATCAGTTCCTCTAAGTTTGTTTTCATATCTACCTTCTTAGCTAATACGTTAATAAGCTTTTCTTGTTGTTCACCGATCTCCTCTATGCCTTGTTCATTCAAATAGTGAATCAAATAGTTATAGATAAGCGCCTCAAAATTCCTCAAAAACATACTGCTTAAATACTCATTCAACGCTAGCATCTGCATAATGGTGGAATCAATATTGAGATTCATGTGACTCAAGACTGCTTCATTAATAATACGTGACACAGCTACTTCTAAAGTATCTGTCACATTGCTATACAAGCTTGTGAGTATCTTCATTTCATTTAAATCAGCATATTTATTTTTTGTATGAAAATCACGATAAAGTCGCTCCAGCTTCATTAAATCCCCCCTGTTCAATTTGCCCCTTCTTCATTTTTTATCCTTTTTACCTTCTCTACTTTTTTTCTCTTTTGTCTTTTTACTTTTTTCTTCTGTACTTTTCTATCTTTTATCTTCTCCCCTTATTATATCATCCAAAGCTTAGCTTTGCATGAACTTTTAAAACTTTGTAAATTCTAACTAAAACAAAAAGGGTCTTTACTAGCACTTCACCAGTAAAGACCCTTTTTATCAGTTAATATAGTGGATATTGATTTAATAATTGAGTAACTCTTTGTGCACATTCCTCTTTGTTTGCCTCAAAATCTTTAAGTGTTAAATAAATGATATCGGCAATCTCTTCCATGTCTTTTTCCTTCATTCCTCTTGTTGTAACAGCTGCTGTTCCAAGTCTAACACCACTGGTTACAAATGGAGAAGCTGGATCAAATGGAATGGTATTTTTATTACATGTAATACCAATGTCATCCAATAAATGCTCTGCTTCTTTTCCTGTTACCTCCATATTTCTCACATCTAGGCTCATTACATGATTGTCTGTTCCTCCAGATACAATACGAAGTCCTTTTGCCATCAAAGCATTTGCTAATGCCTGTGCATTCTTAATGATTTGTGCTTGATAAGCTTTATATTCTGGTTGTAAGGCTTCTTTAAAACTTACAGCCTTTGCAGCAATCACATGCATAAGTGGTCCACCTTGAATACCAGGGAAAATAGCCTTATCAATAATAGGTGCAAATTCCTTATTGCAAAGAATCATACCACCACGTGGTCCTCTTAAGGTCTTGTGTGTCGTTGTGGTTACAAAGTGAGCATATGGAACAGGATTTTCATGAAGTCCTGCTGCAACTAATCCTGCAATATGTGCCATATCCACCATGAGATAAGCACCTACCTCATCAGCAATTTCTCTAAATTTCTTAAAATCAATCTGACGTGAGTAGTTACTTGCTCCAGCAATAATCATCTTAGGCTTATGCTCTAAAGCTAATTCTCTTACCGCATCATAATCTATGGTTTCTGTCTTTGCATCTACGCCATAAGATATAATATTATAGTGTTTACCTGACATATTAACTGGGCTACCATGTGTTAAATGTCCTCCATGGCTTAAATCCATTCCCATAACGGTATCGCCTGGCTTAAGTACAGCAAAAAATACTGCTTGGTTTGCTTGAGAACCTGAGTTAGGTTGTACATTAGCATGTTCTGCACCAAAAAGTTCTTTTGCACGCTCTCTAGCTAGATCTTCTACCTGATCCACAACCTCGCATCCACCATAATAACGTTTGCCTGGATATCCTTCAGCATATTTATTAGTAAGGGTGCTTCCCATAGCTGCCATCACAGCTTTTGATACGAAATTTTCAGAAGCAATTAACTCAATTTTATTATTTTGCCTGTTTGTTTCCTGCTCTATAAGTGCTTTTATTTCTGGATCGACTTGATTAAGTTCTTCTAAAGTATACATTTTCATCCTCCTAATTTTATATAGTATAACCTACTATGAGCAAATAAATTGAAATCAAATACAATTATTTTTCTTGATAAGCCTTATAGCCTCTTCTTAAAGCTTCTTTATTCATTTCTATAGTCTTAGCTGGCACGGTCTGCTCTACAATAGTCTCCCATTCAGAAACAGAATCACCTATATAAGCAGCATAGGCACCAATCATAATCATATTAACCACCTTCACATTGCCAATTTCTTCTGCTATAGAAAGGGCATCAATAAAGCAGTTCTGATGACTAGAAGCTTTGAGTGTTTCAATAATGTCTTGTGGGTAAGGCTGAACCCCCATAACCACAGGCATTGGATCAATTTCTTGAGTATTGACAATCATAACGCCATCTTTTTTTAGATAAGGCAAATAGCGTAGCGCCTCTAATTTTTCGAAAGCAAAAATAATGTCTACGTCTCCCAATTCTACAAGAGGAGAGTGCACCTTTTCACCATATCTCACTTGCATCACAACACTACCACCGCGCTGAGCCATACCATGTACTTCTGACATTTTTACATCTAAACCTTTTGTCATAGCGTGATTACCGATGATTCTTCCAGTTAATAGTGTCCCTTGACCACCTACACCAACGATAAGAATATTTTTTGTCATCTTACTTTACCTCCCTAGCAATTGCTTTCTTAGGACAAACTGAAGCACACAACGCGCAGCCTGCACACAAAGCAGAATTAATACTTACAGCCTTTTCTCCATTACAGATTGCTGGGCATCCAAGTTTTAAGCAAACACCACATTTAATACATTCTTCCGCATTCACATGATAGACATCCCACTTCTCTTTGACAATCAGCTTACAAGGCGCCTTTGTAATAATTACTGAAGGTTCATCTTTAGCTGTTTCTTCTTTAAGTGCTTTTTCTACAGCCTTCATATCATAAGCATTAACAGTTACCACATTAGGTACACCTATTGCCTTACATAGAGCCACTAAATCGAGGGCATAGGTTGGCTGTCCCTTTAAGGTATATCCAGTAGCAGGGTTATGCTGATGACCTGTCATTCCTGTAATAGAATTATCTGCAATAATAATCATAGATATGCCTTTGTTATAAACAATATCAACTAATCCCGTAATTCCTGAATGGATAAAGGTAGAATCCCCAATGATGCCAACTACTTTTTTGCTAAATTCCTTTCCTCTAGCCTTCTCCATACCATGAGCCATACCTATGCTGGCACCCATACATACACAAGTGTCCATTGCACCATGTGGTGGCGCAGAACCTAAGGTATAACAGCCAATATCACCGGTTACAGTAAGCTTTAACTTATTTAAAATAGTATAAACCCCTCTATGAGGACATCCTGGACAAAGCACAGGTGGTCTAACTGGTAAGTTTTCAGCAGCTCTCACCTCTGGTACTTCTAAACCAAATACTGTTTTAAGCTGTCTTACAGTGATTTCTCCTTGACGACCAAATAACTCTTTTCCCTTAGCATGAGTAAAGCCTAAAGCTTTTACTTGCTCTTCAATAACAGGCTCTAATTCTTCTACTATGTATAGTTCTTCTACCTTGCTGACAAAATCCGCTATAGCATTTAAAGGCAAAGGATTTACCATGTCTAACTTAAGGATATTTGCGCTAAGCCCTGCCTCTTTAACATATTCATAGCAGACACCACTTGTAATAATACCTATCTTGCTGTCTGCCTTTTCAACATGATAAAGATCTAATTTCCCAGCATCCTCCATTAAACGGTTGATGCGCTCTTCTACAACAATATGCTTAGGCCTAGCATTACCAGGTGTCATGACATACTTTTTGATATCCTTGACATATGGTTTTAGTTCAAAGGACTCTTTATCCTCTATCTCTACTATACTTTGTGAATGAGCAACCCTGGTTGTAAGTCTTACAATAACAGGAGTATCATAGGTTTCACTCATTAACATCGCTTTCTTAATAAAGGTTTTGCATTCACTACTATCACTAGGCTCTAAAACAGGAACAGCTGCAGCTCTAGCTATCATTCTTGTATCTTGTTCATTTTGAGAGCTATGCATACCTGGATCATCTGCAACAAATATAACAAGTCCTGCATTGACGCCTGTATAAGCTACAGTAAAAAGTGGATCTGCCGCCACATTAAGTCCCACGTGCTTCATGGCTACTACTGATCTTGCACCTGCAATGGCACTACCAATGGCTACTTCCATGGCAACCTTTTCATTTGGTGCCCACTCAGCATAAATATCTTCATACTTTGCAATAAACTCTGTAATTTCTGTACTTGGTGTCCCTGGATAAGCTACCGCCACAGTTGCACCAGATTCATAAACGCCTCTAGCAACTGCCTCATTTCCAAGCATTAACTTTTTCATGAAAATCCTCCTTAATAAGCCTGTAATTAGTTCTACACTTCTTCTATGATAGCACTAATTTTCTTCATCTTTCAAGCTATTCTGCATTTTTTTATATAATAATTGCATTTATACAAGGACTATGTGGTTATATGCCTTTACTATAGGGGTATATACATGATTATAATGGGTAATAATTTATTATCATTGGAACTACTTCATAATCAGTTATTTTTTAACATAGATTTTTTGGGAAAGGACTCTTTTATGCAGCACTCAAATACGCATGAACAAATCTTAAATTTTGCTGTAGCTACAGGTCATCTTATGTTAAAAAGTGGTGCTGAAACCTATCGCGTGGAAGATACCATTAGCCGCATTTTAGCAAGACATCACTTTCGCTCTGTCAACACCTTTGTGATTCCCACTGGCATTATGGTGACGATTGAAGATGAAACCTTTTCTTTATCTACTAAAGTGGTTCGTGTTAAAAATAGATCCACACGCCTTGACCGTATAGAAATGATTAATCAGCTTTCACGAGATTATGTGGCAGAAAAGATTTCTTTAGAGGAGGCTACTAGTCATTTAGAAAGAATAAGAACAGCTTCAGGTTATAGCAACCCTACCACAATTATATGGATAGGCATTAGTTGCAGCTTCTTGTCCATTATGTATCGTGCTCACTTTTTAGACTTCTTCTTGACCTTTTTGATTGGCTTAGGTATGGGTTACTTGCAGCTTCGCCTCACCCAAAAAAACATAGTAAATTTCTTTGTACTTTTTCTTGTCTCCCTTTATATTGGCTTTAGCGCCACCTTGTGTCGGTATTTTTTTAAAGAGCAGATAACTGTTGAACCCATTATCATCGGATGTATCATCCCCCTATTACCTGGAGTAGCCTTTACGACAGCCGTGCGTGATGCCATTGGGGACGAGCTGATTTCAGGTATTGCTAGAGGAGTTGAAGCACTTTTGGTAGCGGTAGCCATTTCCGCTGGTATAGGTATTTCTCTTAGTCTTTCACAGTGGATAGGAGGAAAATTATAATGCTTAGCATCCTCGGTGCTTTTATTTCAACAATAGGCCTTTCTATCTGTTTTTGCGTACAAAAAAAGCACCTATTCTCTTGTGGCTTGATAGGTGCTTTAGGATGGACGATTTATTTAATTGCGGATAGTCTAAAATGCGGTACGACGCTTGCTACGTTCTTAGCGGCGCTTATCATCACCCAAGTTTCTTACAGCTTGGCAAGACGACACAAAACGCCTATTACCGTCTATTTAATTGCCGGCATTATTCCTCTTGTTCCTGGACTTGGCTTATATCGCATGATGTTTGCCATGCTTAACGAGGATTACGCTAGCGCCATTAACTATGCCACCTTGACTTTTGAAGTCGCCGCTGTTATTGCTGGCGCTATCGTCATTATTTCTTTATTTCCCCTCTTATGGAAGCCTCCCAATAGATAAGTTATCTTTTTTCTCCCATAAAGAAAATAGCAATTGTACCAGGTCCTGCATGAGAACCAACTGCAGCTCCAATATAATTAATCATAACATCCTTTACTGGACAAGCCTCCAAGATCATTTTCTTCACTTCTTCGGCTTCTTCCTCACAATCCCCATGGCTCATAAAGACCACTTGCTCTTGGGGATTAACAATGTTGTCCTTCAGTTTTTCTACTAGCATTTTTAAGGATTTTTTTCTTCCCTTTGCCTTTTCTACGGGCACTAATCTTCCTTCATCATCCATATGCATCACAGGCTTGATTTGAAGTATGGTACCAAAGGTGGCTGCTGCCTTTGAAACACGCCCACCTCTAAACAGGTGATTTAAATCATCTACTGTAAACCAGTGGTTAATCCTTAACTTATTTTCTTCTAACCATGTCACTACTTCTTCCATGCTTTTACCGGATTTAATAAGCTTTATCGCGTAATCAATTATAAGGCCTTGTCCCAATGATGCGCATTTGCTATCTACTATCG
>JAEXBC010000471.1 GCA_023457875.1 Bacillota bacterium
ATTATTAGGGTAGTCCATAGTGATTAATCCTTTCTTGTTAAAGTTGTGTTGTGGTGATTCAATCTTAACACAGGATAAATCTCTATGGATTTTTTATTTAGTTCAACTTCATTTTACAATTAACCTAAATATTATTTAATTAAATACATATTAATTAAATACGCATTAACCAATTTTGAGTGTAATAAAAACAGATGAAATCGAGCAAAGCTATAGGAAAGGGATGATAAAGTGTACTTTTTAACAACAGAGCATAGTTTTGATGCAGCCCATTTTTTATCAGGGTATGAAGGGAAATGCAGTCATATTCATGGACATAGATGGCGCGTGATTGTAGAAATAAAAGATAGCCAGCTTCAAAGTGAGCAGCAGACAAGAGGAATGGTGGTTGATTTTGGTGATTTCAAAAAGGACGTAAAGGAAGCCATTGATTACTTTGATCATTCCTTAATCTATGAAAAGGATACCTTAAAGTCTAAGACCGTTGAGGCACTTCATGAAGAAGGTTTTAAGCTGATTGAGGTGATGTTTAGACCTACCGCGGAGAACTTCGCAAAGTATTTTCATGACTTTATGTCACACATAGGCTACAACGTGTCAAAGGTTACTGTATATGAAACGCCAACCAATTGTGCGGCCTATACTAAGGAGGACTAAAATGACACAATATAAGGTTGTAGAGAAGTTTGTTAGCATTAATGGTGAAGGGACTAAGGCAGGTGAGCTTGCAGTCTTCATTAGATTTCAAGGCTGCAACTTAAAATGTACTTATTGTGATACTGCATGGGCAAATCAGGCAGAATGCCCCTATGTCCTTATGAGCAGTGAAGACATTGTAGATTATGTGAAATCTACCGAGATAAATAATGTGACGCTTACAGGTGGTGAACCACTTCTTCAAGAAAACATCAAGGCGCTTTTAGAGAAGCTTGTAAAGACAGGTGTTAGGGTTGAAATAGAAACCAATGGAAGTGTTGATTTAAGAGAATTTGATGATATTTCAGAGCATCTCACTTTTACAATGGACTATAAGCTTCCAGATAGTGGAATGGAATGCTACATGCATACTAGCAATTTTGATGATTTAAAAAGTAAGGATACGGTTAAGTTTGTGGTTTCTTCTATGAAGGATCTTGAAAAAACCAAGAGTGTGATAGAAGCATATCGTCTTATAGACAAGTGCAATGTCTATATCAGCCCTGTATTTGGGGAAATAGCCTATAAGGATATTGTATCCTATATGATAGAGAATCATTTAAATGGCGTACATTTTCAGTTACAACTTCATAAATTTATTTGGGATCCACAGGAAAGGGGTGTATAATATGGCAATTGATACAGCAGCAATAGAAGAACATATTAGGGGAATACTAAAGGCATTAGGAGATAATCCAGAGAGAGAAGGGCTTATAGATACACCCAAGCGTGTGGCGAAGATGTATGAGGAGATGTTTGAGGGCATGAATTATACCAATGATGAAATTGCTCAGATGTTTGATAAGACCTTTGAAGAGGATTTATCCTATGAAGATAACAGGCATAATATGGTACTCGTTAAGGATATTGAGATCTTTAGTCATTGTGAGCATCATATGGCTTTAATGTATGACATGAAGGTAACGATTGCTTATGTACCAGTGGATAAGGTGATTGGCCTTAGCAAAATAGCAAGAATAGCTGATATGGTAGCAAAAAGATTGCAACTGCAAGAGCGAATCGGCTCAGATATTGCAGAGATTATGAAGAAAATTACTGGCTCTGAAGATGTGGCTGTTCTGATTGAAGGCTGTCATGGCTGCATGAGTGCCAGAGGTATTAAAAAGAGCAATGCAAAAACCTACACCTCTACCCTTTGTGGAAGATTTCAAACTGACCCTTCCCTTCAGATGAGACTGAAATTCTAATTGCAAGAAATAAAAATAGCACTTGATAGCACAAAAATTGTTTAAATTATAATCCAAGACTATATTGAAAGCTTAAAGGAGAAAAAGTATGGTAGAAGAAAAAGCACTTGTACTTTTTAGTGGTGGTATTGACAGTACAACTTGCCTTGCAATGGCAGTTGACCTTTATGGCAAAGATAAGGTAGTTGCTCTATCCATTGCCTATGGTCAGAAGCATACCAAGGAAATTGAAGCAGCACAAAAAATAACCCAGTATTATGGTGTTGAGCATCTCTATCTTGATTTAGAAAAGATATTTGAGTATAGCGACTGTTCCCTATTAACCCATTCGAACAAAGAAATTCCCAAGAGTGCCTATGCGGAGCAGCTCAAGAAGACGAATGGAAATCCTGTATCAACCTATGTACCCTTTAGAAATGGACTCTTTCTTTCAAGTGCTGCCAGTATTGCCCTGTCTAAGGGCTGTAGTATCATCTATTATGGAGCCCATAGTGATGATGCGGCAGGCAATGCCTATCCTGACTGTAGTGATGTTTTTAATCAGGCCATGAATACAGCGATCTATGAAGGCAGTGGCCGCAAGCTAAGAATTGAGGCGCCATTTGTAAAATGGACAAAGGTCGAGGTGGTTAAGAAGGGCCTTGAGCTTAAGGTACCTTATGAATATACCTGGAGCTGCTACGAGGGGCAAGACAAGCCATGCGGTGTATGTGGTACCTGCATTGATAGGCAGGCGGCTTTTGAAAAGAATGGCACGAAGGACCCCCTTCTAACAAATATCCAATAAGACATGGGTACAAATGTTTCATCCAATTGATCTAGGGATAATGTCAGCAGGAATACGTCTTAGTTACTAAAATAATCACATCAGATGTGGAGGACAAAATGAAAAATATTATAAACAAATGGAATCAATTAAGTTTGGTTAAGCGCATTATTATTGGACTGATTGTTGGCATCATCATTGCCGTAACCCTTGGGGAGGTGGCAATGCCCATTAGTATTTTGGGAACCTTATTTGTAAGTGCCTTGAAGGCTGTAGCGCCAATATTAGTGTTTTTCCTAGTGATGAGCGCCATCTCATCCCATAAGAGTGGGCAGAAAACCTATATAAAATCCATCATTATACTTTATCTAGTAGGTACATTTTTAGCAGCAGTCGTTGCGGTTGTTGCAAGCTTTATGTTCCCTGTAAGCTTAACCCTTGCCGAGGGTGCGCAAGATGTGACGCCTCCTGGTGGAGTGGGAGAGGTGTTAAAAACATTACTCCTTAACCTTGTGGATAATCCGGTGAAGGCACTTTATAATGCCAATTATATTGGTGTCTTATCTTGGGCAGTCATTATGGGACTTGCTTTAAAACATTCAGCAGAGACCACCAAAGTAGCCATTAACAATATTTCTGACGCCCTATCAAAGGTTGTAAAGTGGGTCATTGACTTTGCTCCCCTTGGCATTATGGGACTTGTTTATGATACAATTGCTACACAAGGGATAGAGGCTTTAATAAGCTA
>JAEXBC010000472.1 GCA_023457875.1 Bacillota bacterium
ATTAAGGAGAGAATGCTGTGTTTAATAATAAATTATCGAAGGAGCAAAATATTGCCATTCAAGAAAGCATTGACACTTATCAAAAAAGCTTAATGGATGACATTAACTTGATTTTACGTGTTACAAATCATGATAATACATATATAACGAAGCCCGTTGAATGGGTAGACCGAATGCTTATCTTTGAAGCACCTATTTCTAAATTGGATTGGGTTCTTTATCATCAAGATAGTATCATTCAAGTTGTGTTCGTTTCTAAACTTGCGCTATTTCATACAGTGATTACTATAATCAAAAGCTATAGAAAGGAAAATAGCCTATTTTATGTAGCGGAAATCATTGAACCTATTGTCAAAAAACAACAACGCGAACATTTTCGTCTAGATATTACTTTTGATGTTCATTATCAAATTATAAATATGGATAGCGAGGAAACCACCTCATCCGCTTCTTACCAAAAAGGCTTTGCTATTAACATAAGTACAGGTGGTCTGTGCTTAAATGCAACCAAGCAGTTTTCAAAGGAGCAGCTCCTTTCATTAGAATTTGATTTTCTGAATAATCATTTTGTCTTATTAGGGAAAGTACTGGGACTGGGTGAAAGAAACGAGGCGGGTTACTATACCCACCGTATTCAATTTATTGATATTGATTCTGCTGATAGCAATCTACTTAATCGTCTTATCTTTGAAAAGCAACGTTTATTATTAAAAAAATCTAACTAGCCCCTTAAAAAATGTGCTTTTCATTTATTTTGAAAACAAGCAAGGCGTGATATCCTAATGACCTAGGGTATCACGCCTTATTATTATACGATGTGTCTTTTTATCTACGCCGATATGCTCTACCTATGGCTTATTCAGCAGAGGCAGACAAATTAACTGTTCTAGCTGGAACAAGTGTTGAAATGGCATGCTTATAAATCATCTGTTGCTTGCCCTCACTTTCGATAATCATAACAAAATTATCAAACCCTTTTATAACACCCTTAAGCTGAAAACCATTTGTTAAAAATATAGTAACCGAAATTTTATCTTTTCTTAATTGATTTAGCATCACATCTTGTAAGTTAATAGCTTTATTCATAATTGGACTTCCCCTCCTAATGCTTGTAATGAATTGATTTCATTGTATATTATATTTTTAAGCTTGTCTAGTAAATTGTATGATTTTTGTAATAATCTATTGTAATTATAGCCCTTCTAAACAGGAACTATTCAAGCTTTTTGAAATTATTTCCTTTTATTATTTCTAGCATTTGGTTCGTGATCCGCGAAGCATTAAAACCTAGTTCATCCACTGGAACAAAGATAGGCGCCGCTTGATGATTAAACCATGTCATCTGACGTTTTGCATAGTGTCTTGTATTTTGCTTGAGCTTTTCAATGCAAGCGTCTAGTGACTTTTCTCCTTTAAAATAAGGAAAAAACTCTTTGTAACCAATCGCTTTCATAGAAGGCAACTCTTCGCTATAACCACCTTCGAAAAATGAGCGTACTTCTTCTACAAGCCCTTCTTCTATCATTTGATCAATTCTCATGTTAATGCGCTCGTAAAGGGTTTGCCTTGCCATAGATAAAGCAAAAAAAGTGTAGTCATAGGGTGATTCGTCTAATACACGCTTTTGACGCTCTTTTTGATTATGACTTGAAATAGGTGATTGGGTTTCATGATAATACTCTAGGGCACGTACAACACGCTTTACATTATTAGCATGAATCTCACTAGCAGCTAGAGGGTCCACTTGTTTAAGCATCTCATGAAGCTTTTGAGCTCCCTCCTTCTGGGCAATTTCAAACAGGTTATTTCGGTACGCCGTATTGGGCCTTGTTTCTTCAAAGTCGGTATTAAATAAGATGGCATTAATATAAAATCCTGTTCCACCTACCAAAATAGGGGTTTTACCCTTTTTATAGATTTCTTCAAGATAGGCATCTACCTTCGCCTTAAAGGTAGCTACACTACAGGGAAAATCTGCTTCCCACTCGTCAATCATATAGTGGGGAATTCCCTCCATCTCCTCTGGTTTTACCTTTGCTGTTCCAATATCCATACCTTTATAGATTTGCATCGAATCCGCTGAAATAATTTCACCATCTATGGTCTTGGCCAAGCGTACACTTGTTTGTGTTTTACCTGATGCAGTAGGACCTGCAATTAAAATAAGGGGCTTTTTCATCTTTTCACCTTTTTCATATCTTTAATCCGTTCTTAAATCCGTTCTTAAATCCATTCTTAAGTCTGTTCCTGAATCCATTCCTAAATCCTCTTAAACATTTTTTCAATGTCTGCCTGAGTCAAAGCCACTAAAGTAGGTCGGCCATGGGGGCATGTAAAGGGATTACCTAAGGATAGTAGCTGTTCAATCAGCTTATGACATTCCGCTACTGAAATCTGGTCATGTGCCTTTATCGCGCTACGACAAGCCATGCGGATAATGGCTTCTGCCTTAATATCTGTTATATCTGAAAGCTTACCTTGACTTAAGGTATCTAACACCTCTTTAAAAACTCCTGGTGAAAGTGGCTCGTTCAGAATAAAGGGAACTTCTCTAATCGCAATGGCCTGCTCCCCAAAAGCTTCGTATTTAAACCCGAGTTTAGTAAATAGATCTTGATGCTCCTCTAACAAGGCCTTTT
>JAEXBC010000473.1 GCA_023457875.1 Bacillota bacterium
ATCGCCATGGGTATGTGTATCATGATATTTCACAGGCAATTTTTGAGTCTTGCTGAATAATTCGCCTCTTATTTTAAATAATGCATTCTGTGAGACGCCTATCATGATTTGTTGCTGTAAGTAGGAACATAAGACAGCAATCAAATAAATACCTGCCATAACCAAAAGGCCCATTAATAGGTTACTCAATTTTTCTTCTACTGACCGATTTTCAGCTACTAAGTTATTGATAATTGGACGTAGGAGATAACTGCCACCCAAGTTTGCTAAGGTTCCCCCTAATACACAGGCAAAAACAAATATGATTTTAAACTTATCACGTCCGATATAAGCAAGTAGCCTGCCGATGACGGAATAGGCATTTTTAGGTTTACCGCCTCCCATAGCACCATGGGGCCCCCCCATTCCTCTTCCGCCAGGACCTCCCGGTTTCATTCCCTTTGACATACCAGATGCGTCCTTCATTTTACTTCCATATCTGCGTAATAATACTTCTTTTCTTTCTTCACTTATATGTGTCATGATGTAGTCACCTTCTTATCCATCTGTGAGTAATAAATCTCTGCATAGGCTTCACAGTTTTGCATCAGCTCAGTATGGGTGCCCATACCTGTAATCATTCCATCATCAAGTACAACAATCTTATCCGCATCGATTACGGAAGATATTCTTTGAGCAATGATGATTTTCGTTGTATCTTTAAGTTCTCTTTTAAAGCTTTCCCTAATTTTTGCTTCAGTTGCAGTATCTACTGCACTTGTACTATCGTCAAGAATTAGTATCTTTGGTCTCTTTAATAACGCCCTAGCGATACATAACCTTTGTTTCTGGCCTCCAGAGACATTGGCACCACCTTGGCCAAGTTCAGTCTCATAGCCTTCCTTAAATGAACTGATAAATCCATGTGCTTGTGCACTTTCTGCAAATCGATAGATTGTATCATCATCCGCTTCTTCATCTCCCCATTTCAGGTTTTCCTTAATCGTACCTGAAAATAGTATATTTTTCTGAAGCACCATGCCTACTCCCTCTCGAAGATTCTTAAGTGAGTAGTCTTTTACATTCACATCATCCACCAATACTTCTCCCTTGTCTACATCGTATAATCGGGGAATGAGCTGCACAAGAGATGATTTACCACAACCTGTAGAACCGATGATTCCCACCGTCTCGCCTGGGTTCATTACAAGATTAATATTTTCAATCACCCATTTTTCATTATTTTTGTAGTATTTGAAGTAAACATCTTTAAATTCAATTTTACCCTGTTGTACAGTAAGCTCCTTTTGTGAAGCGTTCTCGTCTGTTAGATCAACTCTCGTACAAAGCACTTCGTGGATACGTTTTGCAGAGGCAAGAGACCTTGAACTGTTTAGAATAATCATTGAAACCATCATCAGCGATATAAGAATCTGAACCACATAGTTTATAAAAGCGGTCAAAACACCAGGTGTCATACTACCTTCAATAATCTGATTTCCGCCAAACCACACCACTGCTAAAGTTGTGATATTCATTGCCAGCATCATAACTGGCATAGTGAAGATAACTACCTTTATTGCCTTTACGGTATTATCTTTTAAGTCAAAATTTGCTTTTTCAAACTTATCTTCTTCATAAGCCTCTCGAACAAAGGATTTAACCACCCTAATGTTCGTTAAATTTTCCTGGGTAGCCGTATTTAGTGCATCCAACTTCTTCTGCATCATCGTAAACCTTGGAAAGGCAATTTTTATGATAAAGAAGATGGCTAATGCTAGCAAAGGTATGACGCATAAGATCACTAGGGCAAGCTTAGGATTTAATACAAAAGCCATAATTAGCGCACCAATCAGCATACCTGGTGCCCTTAATGCCAATCTTAACATCATCTGCATCATATTCTGTACCATGGTAATATCATTAGTTAATCGCGTGATCAATGAACCTGTATGATAGCGTTCAATATTAGTGAAGGAAAACTTCTGAATTTGATTAAACAAATCTTTCCTTAAATCATTGGCAAATCCTGAAGATGCCTTAATCGCAAAATAAGCTCCTCCTACACCACCTGCCATCATCAACAGTGCAGTAATAACCATTGCCACTCCTACTGTGATGATATAGGGAATGCCTCGACCACCACTTACACCATAGTCGATGATGTTGCTTAATAACAGTGGCATCACTACTTCGCCAATCACTTCTACAATCATAAGAATTGGTCCTATAATAAATGCAGGTAGATATGGCTTAATATATTTCCAATACCGTTTTATAACATTATTCCATTTCATGTCATTATGCCCTTTCATTTTTTAGATTTTATTTCATCTTCCATTCTAAGTAGATTTGCATCTAGCTTTCGCATCAGAATGGACAAGTTATACTTTTCTTCTTCGGTAAATCCTTCAAAAAGCTTTTGATGGGTTAAATCAAAAATCTGGCGACTTTGCTCAACAACCTTATTACCTTTTTCTGTAATGGTGATTTGATTAAGCCGATTATCACCTTGGTCCATTTCTTTTTTGATGTATCCACCCTTTTCTAGTTTTTTCAGGGATACTGCTATTGTGGCTGCAGATACGTCCATTGAACTAGAAAGTTCTTTTTGTGAAGCATTCTGGTTATGGGAAATTTTCATCAGTAAATGATGCTGTGCTTGATAGATACCTGTTTTATCTAAATAATTCTGCATGATTTTTCTATGCTTCATCGCAAAACAAATAATCTGGCGGACAATTTCTTTATTACTGATTTGATTGACAGAATTATCTTTTGTACTTTTCAATTTCTCACCACCTTATAATAAATGATATATTAACTTGTTAATGGTTAATGTTATAACTATTAGCTAGCTAACTGTTAACCAGTATAGCATCTCATTTTTATTTATGTCAATAGCAAGGGCTGATTTGCATGATATTGGTTTTAGTAAAGGGAGATGTATGTAATTAGCTCTGTCTTTTTGCTGCAATCCACTCACAGCTTGCTATTAGTATACAACCAATGCCATAGCATATTATATCTTTCCAATCAAATGTAGCACCAAGAATGATCTTGAGCACGCTATTGTTTTCCATTCCAAGTATTTCTAACAACTTAAGATACTGTAAACACTCAATAAAGGAGGCAAAAATAAATATCCAGAGCGGCATTAATCTATTCTTCTCTGGAATAATTACTCTTACCATGAAGTACAGTACAATAACAACCAATAGATCGCCAACATAGGGTCTAATAAATGTATCATGCACATACATCGCAATCAGAAATTCTATACACAATAGCACGATGAATCCAATTAAATATTTCATTCTTTGTCTTTTCATGGTTATCCCCTTATTTGTATGATTCTTATATGTAAATCGCCATTACCAATAGCTTACCACACGCTAAATATTCTCACAACTTTTATCCTTATGTAAAAAACTATACTTTTGTACCAAATCCCCAATATATGTATCCATCAAAATGCAATCCCATTCATTTTTTGATAAACTACATTTACGCACTGTGAATTACTTTTAAGAGAAAATCCTATACAGAGCATCTTCGATAAAAAATAAAGAGTTTTGTCGCCTTTACCATTGAGCATCTCCTTTTACAGTTTATACGGAATCAACGGATGAGGCGATTAATAATTTAGTAGCTCATAGATTTTTGACATATCCAGATGTTTTCTTAAGGTATTTGCTAAATGATCATACTGCATTTCTTTATACTGCCCATAATTCATCATCGTCATTTTTCCCATATCAACATGCTTTTCTTTTGCAAGGCAGTGAATTAATCCTTCTGCCACCTCTTTTTTATCGAATAGGCCATGGAGGTAGGTGCCATATACATTATTGCAATATGCACCATCAGCTTTTACTTTCCCATCCATTTGATTGGTAAGAGAAGTCATTGAAGCAGTTCCCTCATATAATACTGAAACGCCCATATGTATTTCATACCCTTCTATTTCTTTGCCAGAAAGGTCCTTTAAAATACCATCTAGTTGTGCCATGCACCCCACTACCCTTGTCCTGACTTTCTCCTTTTGAAATACGGTATCCATTGGAAGTAATCCTATTCCTTTGATTGCACCACCTTCTTCGACACCTATAGAATCAGTAATATGTTCTCCAAGCATCTGAAAACCACCACAAATCCCAAAGATAACTTTGCCTGTAGCTGCAGCTTTTTTGATAGCAGCTTCTAATCCATTTTGTCTTAGCCAAAGCATATCCTTCATTGTGTTTTTGGTACCTGGAATAATAATCATGTCTGGATCCTTTAATTCTGACAAGGAAGCAACATAACGAAGAGATACACCGTCTATATGCTCTAGTATATTGAAGTCAGTAAAATTAGAGATTTTCGGCAAACGGATGACTGCAATATCAATCAAATCAATTTCTTTTTTAGCCTCAAAACGTTCTGTCAGGCTATCTTCATCCTCTATATCGATGTGCATATAGGGACTCACGCCTACAACTGGAATCTTTGTCCTTTCCTCCAGCATAGCCACACCTGGGCTTAAGATAGTTTTATCTCCTCGAAACTTATTAATAATTAAGCCCTTTACCAGTTCCTTTTCGTCCTCATCTAAAAGAAGCATCGTACCTAAGAGTTGAGCAAATACCCCACCTCTATCAATATCTCCTACTAAAAGAACAGGTGCGTCCACCATTTTAGCCAGTCCCATATTGACTATATCATCTGATTTTAGGTTAATCTCTGCTGGGCTTCCGGCACCTTCTATTACTATGATATCGTACATCTTTTCTAAATGGCGATAGGCCTTCATGATATCTGGAATCAACTGCTTCTTAAATTTGAAGTAATCACTGGCACTCATATTGTCAAGCACTTCACCATTTACAATGACTTGAGAGCCAGTATCACTGGTGGGTTTTAATAGTATAGGATTCATTAATACGGAGGGTTTTATACCTGCGGCTTCTGCCTGCATAACCTGAGCTCTTGACATCTCCAGTCCCTCCTCTGTAATATACGAGTTTAACGCCATATTCTGGGATTTAAAGGGTGCCACCTTGTACCCATCCTGGGCAAATATACGGCATAGGCCTGCTGTAATTAGACTCTTACCCACATTTGACATCGTGCCTTGTATCATAATTGATTTTGCCATAGGTTATCTACCTTTCTTAATACTTTGACTAGTTGCTCATTATCCTCATGCCTTTTGACTGCAATGCGATAATAGCCTTCTTTAAGACCACGATAATTACTACAATCCCGTATCAATATACCTTCTTCCAAGCACAAAGCATATAATCCCGCATGGGCATGAAAGAATAAATAATTTGCTTTTGAATCATATACCCTATAGTCTAGTTTTTGTAGCTCCTCTAGTAAATATATTTTTTCTCTCTGGATTAATGCCAAGGATTTTTTAACGTATTTATCTTCTTTCAATGCAGCAATCCCTGCCATTTGAGCAGGTAAGGATACATTCCAGGGCTGAGATACTTCTTTTATACGTTCTAATAATGCCATATTGCTACAAATGCCATATCCTAGTCTTAGGCCAGGCATAGCATATAGCTTTGTGAATGCCTTTAAAACAAATAGATACTTTGAAGTCATACATTGACTTATAACAGAATGATTTTCTCGCTCCTCAACAAAATCCATAAAGCATTCATCAACAACTAAGTAAATGCACTTGTTTTCACAGTGATGGATGATGCGGTACATCAAATCCTTAGCAATTAGATGACCTGTAGGATTGTTGGGATTACACAAGAAGATGATATCTATATCTTCCCTGATCCTGTCAATAAAATCCTCCTGTAATAAAAATTGTTGCTCTTCCCGCATATAATAGTATTCTATTTTACATTCAACAACCTTTAGTGCCTGCTCATACTCGTAAAAGGCTGGTATCGGCATTAATGCCTTCTTTGGCTTAAGTGCCAGCACAAGAGAATAAATAAGATCTGCCGCACCATTTCCGCAGATAATCTGATGAGCCGAAGTACCTATAGCTTTTGAAATGGCTTTCCTCAAATCAGCGCATTCGGGATCTGGATATCTATCAGAGCGCATCACACCTTCACAAGCTGCACGTATCACACCCTCTGACATTCCTGCTAAATTAATATTAGCTGAAAAATCATTTTTATTTGTATTCAAATAAATGTTACCACCATGTTTGTACATATCATTCTCCCATCTAACAAAACACCTAGAAGTTGCCGTTTCACAAAATTATCGCATGAAAAATCAGGCCCTATATTATACTAATTAATCCCTAGGCTATATAGCATCAAAAATTTTATACCTCCGCATAGAAGCACGCCTAATACTGCTGTTAAACAAAGTAATTCATTGGCCTTTTTTATATCATTTATCTCTACTGGCCTCATATCATCACCAATGGTTTTTTTATGATATAGGGTACCAAAATAATAGGCATCTCCTGCAAGCTGCACTTGCAAGGCGCCTGCTGTAACTGCTTCTGTATGGGCAGAATTAGGACTTGCATGATTATATCTATCTCGATGATAAATCTTCCACGCATGAGAAGGATGATATCCTTTAATTACAGCGGCCACAATCATCAGATAAGCCGATAGTCTTGCTGGAAGGTAATTCATCACATCATCTGTCTTTGCGGCGGCTTTGCCAAAATAAAGATATTGATTATTCTTGTAACCCACCATGGAATCCATGGTATTGACGGCTTTATACAAGAAGCCTAGAATAGGACCGCCGACCACCATATAAAAGAGAGGTGCGATACTTCCATCTGAGGTGTTCTCAGCAATGGTTTCTACAGTTGCCTTGATGATGCCTTCCTCATTAAGCCTATCGGTATCCCTTCCTACAATCATGGATACAGCCCTTCTCCCGCCTTCTATATCTCCTTGTCTAAGGGCCTCCTGGACTTTTGTACTTTCTACCTTTAGTGCCTTTGTGGCAAGTAGCTGAGCGCACATGATACTATCTAGAAGAACGCCGATAGCCACATTCCACCTAAAGACAAGCACAAGGATAATAGCAGGAATAGCTACCGATATGATCACGACCACAACCACTAAAAAGCCTCCTGCAATAAGCTCACCCTTTTTTGACTTAGGAAATATTTTTCGTAAGATTTTTTCAGTTCCTGTAATCAAGTACCCAATCCCTTGAACGGGATGCAATAGCCCGTGGGGATCACCAATAATTAAGTCTAAAAGAAAACCAAAAAAAACGGCAATTAATGAATAGTACATAGGTTTATCATTCTCCCTTTACTTTCCTCTATATCAGCAATGTATCCCTTCCCATTCTCACTATGCCAATAATAGTAATCTTTTTTTGGGGTGGCATAACACTCTAAAATACTCATGATTGTGCCACCATGAACCACCAGTGCAATAGTCCGATACCCTGCTTTTAGGCTTTTTTCAACTACAGCCTGAAAGGCCATGACGCAACGCTTTTTAAATGCTTTAGGATCTTCTCCCATTGGAAAAGGCAACGTTCCATTACTGTCTACCCATGCTTGGTACTTAGGATTATTAGATAACTCTTCATAACTTTTATTTTCAAACTCTCCAAAATCACATTCTCTCAAATTCATGCAAATGATTGGACTTATTTCTGGATAAATGAGTTTGGCTGTTTCTTGACATCTGATAAGGGGACTTGTAAATACAGCCTCCACCTTAGGATAATGGATGTGGTCTAATACCCTTATGCCTTCCTTACATAATGGCTCATCTGTGCTACCAATATATCTTTTGCGTAAATTCCCTGCAGTTGCAAAATGACGAAGCAAGACGATTTTAAGCATCTTTAATCACCATCCCAATGCCACAACTCACACGGTGAACCTGCTTGGCCATCTTGGCAAGGTGACAACAAATTCTACCTGTTACCTCTCTATATATACGCTCATAAGGATCGATTGGCACAATACCACAGCCTAATTCATCTACAATGATGACGATATTAGGATTATGCTCAATCATCTGATTGACTAGACTATAAATATCCTTTTCTTCCTTTAACATTCGTTCTATCCACAAGTGAAAATGATTCACCACAGGTTTTTTTAGCAATTCCTGAATACTACAGTCCTTACCATCAGCTACATCCTTTTCCTTCCTACCAGTTAACATCAAAGCATAATGCAGCTTTCCCTGATAGGCACCACCACTAATTAACCACATATTTTACCCCCTAGCATGATACAAACGGCCATAACCAGCTCGCAAAGTTGAAGGAAATACCCTGCCAGATCACCTGTAATTCCTCCAAATTCCTTCACTGATACATAATAATAATAGACAAAGGTCAATAATGCGGCCATTAAGCAAATAACGCCTAAATACCAGTTAATCAAGAGCATACAAAGCGCACACAAAACAATAAAAACGATCATGACCTTTCCAGTTAATTTCTTATTCGCTTCACTGGAAAAGGTAGCTACTAATCCGGTATCCTTTGCTAAAGGAAACAAGACCACAGCTAATCCGCTGAGGGCCCTAGAAAGTATAAAGCCAACTAGTAGTATCTCTAATTGGGTTTGTGTCACTTCATACCATGTACCATAGGTTAAAAGATAATAGCCCACACAAGCAATTACTGCAAAGGCCCCTGAGTTGGGATCCTTTAGAATCTGTAGTTTTTTCTCCATTGATTGATAGGAACGGCGGGCATCCATTGTATCCATAAAGCCATCCATATGAATCCCTCCAGTGATGACAAGTGGAATCAGTATAATGACTGCTGTATAAAACACATGACTTATGGGTAAATAACCAGATATCCTATGCCAAAGATAAACTATACCACCTATAATCAGACCCACCAGTGGAAAGAAACACATCACATACTTCATATTCTCCTTTGACCAAGCCACCTTTGGCATTGGGAGCTTTGAATACATCGAAAAAGCAATGATTAGACTATAAAAAATTTGTTTCATATTAGACCTATACCTTTCTCATTTATGCCTTTCGTTGAAACGAAAAATATAAAACCGTATTCTCATGACTTAAAGCCTTCCTATCTTAGTCCAACTTTCATAAACAGCTTATATGCTTTATTATAATTGGAATGCCATGAACCACTTCTATTACCTCTTGGGCTAAGTTACTCATCCTACAATTAATTTCTCCAAGAACCCTAAGATACTCACGTGTTGAAGCATCATAACTGCATCCAGCTTCAAAGACATTGTTGGTGACCACCACAAGATGAGCTGATTGTTGTATTAGCTTTTCCACTCCAGTAAGGACACTTTTAATCGTATTTTCTTTTGCGCCATTGCTATCAAACATCTCATTAGATACCAGGTTAGACATACACTCAAGTAGCACAGCCGCATGACTTGGTAATTGAAGTTTATAAAGGTCAGTATAGCATTCCAGTGTTAAAAAATGTTTGTTTTGTCGCATGAGCCGATGTTTTTGAATTCTTATTTCTGTCTCTTGATCATGGGGCTTCATTGTTGCAATATAAATTAAATTACTTTCTGATGCTTTAGCGTATTTTTGGATTAAGTCTTCCGCATATTCCGATTTACCACTTCCGCTACCACCTATTATGATTGATACCATACTGTTTCCTTTCTTATGTATTTTATAATGGCTGATATGCCTCCATTTCTATCTGATGAAAGGTACTCATCTGATTGTAAACAGCAAGACCCATATCTAATAATGGAAATAATGCGATTGCACCAGTACCCTCACCAAGACACATCTCACAGGTGATATATGGCCTAACACCAAGGGCCTCTAAAAGAAGTCCTCCTGCATTTTCCTTTGACATATGTGAAGGCATTATAAAATCATGGACTTTGGGCTCAAGGCATTTTGCTATGAGTGCTGCTACAGCAGAAATAAAGCCGTCCATGACGATGGGGATTCGTAAAGCCCCGCCACCTAAAAATACGCCCACAAGGCCTGCAATATCATAACCTCCTACCTTGGAGAGTACATCAATGGGGTCGTCTTTATCAGGCTTATTTCTTTCAATTGCTTCCTTGATTACCTGTA
>JAEXBC010000474.1 GCA_023457875.1 Bacillota bacterium
CCTACTACACAGAAGTATATGTTGATGCTGACATTGAAAGCTGCATGCAACGAGACCCCAAAGGATTGTATGCCAAACATGCAGCAGGAGCTTTTAAAGGATTAACCGGCATAGATGCTCCTTATGAAGCACCCATCAAGCCAACGCTTCATGTAAATACAACTCAAGAAACAGAGGAAGAATCATCAGAGAAAGTATTAAGCTTCCTGCTCGGCGTCATCTGATTTATCGGGTTGCGGTTGCGGAGAAATGTACTTTTGGTATAGGGTATGGTATCTGAAAAGTTGGCTGATAAAGTAAGGAATATACACTTTATTAATTAAATTAGGATGCACTAACATTTTGTTTAACATTGCTATTCTAATAAAACTAAAGCTATTACTAATACTAAACGCATTATTAGTTTGAATCATTTTTTGAATCTGTTTTTTTCTTCTAGTCATATTTAAATTAGCTAAAAAAGCTTCATGTTTATCTGGTCTCACACGAATCATCTCAGGTAAAATTCCTTTCATAGCTTCACGGTATAAATACCTGGAAACCATTGTTTGATAGGTATGCTTCACGGGTACAGTAAACCAAAATTCCAATAATTCTTTATCGAGCAAAGGATATTTATATTCAAATCCGTATCTTTCTCCGTATAACGCCCACGAATCCATGCGTTCAGGAAGATGGTAGTTGTGTAAAAGCCGAAGCATAAAACCGGTTCTGTTACCCCAGCCGAAAATACATCTTTTATAGTTCAAGAAAAAGGAGCCAATATGCCTTACAATAAAAGAACCATAAAAAAATCGTATTAATCTAGCTTGCCTTTTTCTTTTGTCATATACAACAACCGGAAGTACTAATGGCATAACTTCATTCCAAACTCTATATAGCGTACTTTTTATACCAAAACATTTAATCCAACGATAAAAATCCCACAACTTAAATCGTAAAATAATATGATTAATAGCTCCACGCAAGCTTAATGAAACAAATTCATCGCCACCCCATCCACTAAATAAAATAGATACATTATCTTTCTGCGCCATTTTCATAGTAGGTAATTCAATATCCATATTTTCAAATTCGGGTTCACTAAACAACGAAGAAAATACTGATGAATCACTAGCAGAAGAATAACGAACTTTAATTTTTTTCCCTTTAACAAAATCATCAATCAATTCCTTTTCATTGGTTCCTTCAACTTCCATGTCACCCTCATCCGGAGACCATGAATAAGCAACTAACTCACTTTTATCATGCACATAATCAGCCAGTATGGCTGCTACACCCGACGAATCAAGGCCTCCACTCAGGTGTGTACCAATGACTCCCGGCTCCATACGTCTTGTAGTAGCCTTTATCAAATGTTCGCGCAACTCTTTAACAGAGTTCTTTAATGTTAAGTCTATATGTTTCTTTATTCGCTCCGGATGCCAATAATCATTGGCCTGAATAGATGTAGATGTTACAGAAACAACTCTTCCCGGCACCACTTTACAGATGGCTTTAAAGAATGTCTGTCTGTAATCGTGATTAAAAAATAATACAAGATTATTTAACAAATAGTTTTCTGAAAAATCATTTGGTACAAGTCGTGACTTTCCAATACCAAATTCATGCGAGGCGAAGATAAGTTGTTGTGCATACATGGCATAGCACAAAGGGCGCACCCCAACGTGGTCACGAAACAAAAAAACTTTTTGTAGCCGATGGTCTATAATAACAACAGAAAAATCTCCATTAAATTTATTGGCACATTGTTCTCCCCATTTCTCATAGGCGTGAGCAAACATGATCTCAGGATTCGCACAATTAATGCCTTGGTTCAACAACTCTTCTTGGTTATAGATGCGGGCATCACACACCACTATTAAATCTTTGTTTTGATAAACACCGGTCTTAGGCTCTCTAATCGTATTCCAGCAATAACCAACTCCATAAGTATCACCCATCACTATTTTTTCAGCAAAACCATCCCATTTTACTGCATTACCAATTGTATACACATCTTTCTCTTTAACAGGTGCCTTATCAAAGTTGATGATTCCAAAAATAAATCCCATAGGTAAATGTGTTTATAATTGATAAATTTCTTTGAATGAATTATCCGTATTGGGAGTAATATAAAAATTCCCCACAGTCAGCCAAGCGTGAGCTTCCATCTTATGTTCGCTAGCATAACGAACACCTAAATGGAGGCTAGAACTGATATTTCTTTTTTCAAGCATTTTCCGGGCAGCAAACGAACATACTAAGCATTTATTATCCCAAAAAGCCAATTTATTTCCTCTGCGAATAGCAACTTTAACGGCCTTCAGAAGTTCTAGATTGTCCCTCATTTCAGTATTCTGCACTTGTAGTTTTTTTATGCAAGTATGAAATGATGCAAAGTAAAGATATGCCTCAAAATACAGAAGGTAATATACAGCCTCCAGTAGAAACATCTTTTCTTTAAAACTGATTTGAGCAAATTTATATAGGTACTTCACTTTTTTTCGATTACTCCGCATTGAGTGGCCTTATCCATAAAGGCCTTTACCTCTTTTATACACACATCACTACTCACATTGTATTCAGACAATAAAACCTCCGTTATTTCCTGAAAAGAATGAGGGGTAACCAATAACTCCCATATTCGTTTACCAATTGGATTTAAACCGAAATACTTCCCTTTTTCAAGATGCATCATAACCTGATGGTTATCTAATTCTCCATCAATGATATTTTGATTTCTATAGTATCTTTCCATACAATAATTATCTATAAAGTTAATTCTCCATTTACATTAATGTATCCTAATTCAAGCATAGC
>JAEXBC010000475.1 GCA_023457875.1 Bacillota bacterium
GTTCAGAGGTTACCTCCTTTGCTGTCATTTCAGATAAGGCAAAGAATATGAAGTATCCACTTGCTGACTATGAATTAACCCCAAATGTGGCAATTATTGATCCAGACTTTGTAATGAGTGTGCCTAATGTGCCAACTGCTGACACAGGCCTAGATGTACTCACCCATGCAGTTGAAGCTTACATTTCCATCTTAGCTTCAGATTATACCGATGCCCTTGCCATTAAGGCTATCCAATTGGTATTTGAATATCTCCCCCGCTCCTATAAATATGGTGCAAAGGATCCCGTAGCCCGTGAAAAAATGCACAATGCTTCAACAATTGCTGGTATGGCATTTACAAATGCCTTTTTAGGCATTAATCACTCCCTCGCTCACAAATTAGGCGGAGAATTCCACATCGTTCATGGACGTGCAAACGCCATATTATTACCTCACGTTATTGAATATAATGGTGATTTAAATCCAAGTAAGTTTGTGATCTTCCCTAAATATGAAAAATATATCGCACCTCAAAAACTACAAGAGATTGCTAAAGCCTTGGATCTTCCTGCTTCTACTGCCGAAGAAGGCGTTAGGTCACTCGCAAATGCCGTTAAAAAATTGATGAAGGAGCTGAATATGCCCCTTACCATCAAGGAACTTGGCATTGATGAAAAAACTTATTTATCAAAGCTAGGGGACTTAGCCTACAAAGCCTTTGAAGATCAGTGTACAACTGCTAATCCAAGATTACCAAAAGTATCTGAGCTAGAAGAACTCTACAAAAAAGCTTATTACGGAAAATAAATAGAAGGCTGTCACCTTGAGGTGACAGCCTTTATTAAGGTGCCTATTAAAAAGCAACCTATATTTTAAATTGTTTAACACTCTTATCGAGGTATTCTGTAACTTGATTTAACTCTACCGCTAATTCCCATAATTTTTCCATTACCATATTTTGATCTTCACTGAGTGCATTAACCTCTTCTGTAGCGGAAGCATTTTCTTGTGTAACGGTAGTAATTCTCTCAATCTTGCTATTCATATCATCCTTAAGACCTTGCATATCGATCACTTGGTTATTAACGTGGCTAAGCTCATCATCAATATTCTTAAGTGTTGAGATGATTTGATTAAATGCTGTATCTGCCTTTTGAACAGCTTCTTCTTGTTGTTTAAAGATTTCATTTGATTTGGTAACCAGTTCAACAGTTGCACTGGTGTGTTTTTCGATGGTACTTAGAGCCCCTCTAACATTACTTGTAGAATTCTTGGATTGCTCTGCAAGGTTTCTTACTTCTTGTGCTACAACTGCAAAGCCTTTTCCAACTTCCCCTGCTCTAGCCGCCTCAATACTTGCATTAAGGGCTAATAAATTAGTTTGCTCACTAATTCCATCTACCAAAGTCATGATTTGAGCGATGCTTTTTGTTAAAACACTTAATTCAATGATACTTGTCTTGATTTGCTCAGACATCTGAATGGAAGAAACCATTGTACGATTAAGTAATTCTATACTTTGAGTGGCTTCGCTAATCATCTGACGAGCGCCTCTTGTATTTTCAAATACGTTTTGTGTATTATTTCTAACCTTTTGAATACTTCCAGATAGGTTCTCCATTACCATGGAACTGTTTACAGCATCCTCAGCCTGCTTAGTAGAACCAAGTGCAATATCCCCAATGGATGCAGCTAATTGTCTAAAGTTCTCCATAGACTGCTCCGTATTTAAGCTTAAGGTTTCACCACTTTCCAAAGTGGTTTGAATAACTGTTTTGGTTTCTTGAATAAGACTTCTAATGTTATGAATCATCTTATTAAAGCTTACCCCCAGCATATAAAGCTCGTCTTTACCTTTAATATTTACCTCAACAGTTAAGTCTCCTTGTTCTGCTGCTTTCATTTTCTTCATCAAGGCAATAATTGGAGTAGTAAAACCTCTAGATACCCAATAGCCTACCAAACCAGCCAGAACAGAAATAACGATAACTAATATCCATACCAATAGATTAACTTGCTTAATAGAACTTGTTAAAGTAGATTGTGGAATTTCTGCGATCATTCTCCAGCCAGAATCAGATTTTGCATAGGCATAGAGCACACCTTTAATCACTTCACTATTTTCATCCTTACCCTCTGTTAATCTTGTAAGAATAGCTGGATCTGTCTCGTCAGACTTGGTACCACACAAAAATTCATTATTTTCATCTAATATATAAACGTTAGCGCCTTTGAATAACTCAATACTGTTTATATCTTCTTCTAAAGCGTTCAATTTTATAGCTGCTACGAAGTAACCAAAGTGTTGGCCAGAAATACTATCTTTTACGGGTTGAATATAAAACATCTTATTAAACCTACTGATATCTCTATACCATACTGGATTAGTAATTTCTAAATCCGCAAAGCTTTTCATTTCATCTTCAGTAAGGCCTTCTAAGTCTCCAAGTACTACCCTGTCTTTTGTAATCAACATCGCACTATTAATACTTTTTTCTAAAACACTTAGACTAGAAATTTGTCTAATAATTTCATTTGACATTCCACGCTTTTTATTACTATCTGGAGCGGTAGAATATAAATTGAGTAAATTGCTTGAGGTATTATTAAGATTGTTTAGCACAAATTTAGAAACATTTTTCTCAATGTCCTTAGTAAAATAATTAATATTAGAACGTGATTGATTCGTCATCTGAGCCGTTAATTGCATACTCGTATCACTCAAAGTTCTACTAAATCTACTTGAGGAAATCGAATTGACTATAAGTAAGGGAATTGCTGCAAATAATACATATGTAATAATCAGCTTGAACTTAATAGATTGCTTTCTATCCATATCTTTAACTTTTGTTTTCTCTGACGCCTTAGGTTTCACCTTGCTTTGAACTTTAGGTTGTTTAGCAAATCTTAGTATATCTTTTTGCTGTTTGTCTTTGTTCTTTTTGTCATTTTTGATTTTTAGTTGAAGCATTTTCTATTCCCCCATCTCTTCGTCTATTGTCGGATTATGTATAATGGTTTTTATTGTACTTTAATATCTAAGAACAACTTAGCAATGATATCACTGGTATTTAGAAAAATCACCTCTACAATTTGATTATTTTCATCTATCGTGATTTGTATTTGATCCTTTATAGAAATAGGCTCATGCGCTTCACCTTTGACTTTTAATGGTATAACTTTATATGCCACTTCAAAGGTGTAGGTTCTAAGTTTATTTTCTTCTTCCTTAACCTTTTTGCAGATAATGCTTTTGATATCAACCTGATCTGCACTTGTCATATAGTAAAATTGAGGGTAGAAATAACCCACAACATCATCTAGGTACTTTTGATAACTTTCTTCTGTAAAAAACTCTGAAAAAGTTTCTTTAAGCTTTTGCTTGTCCCCATTTGCTTTTTTATAAGTCTCACAGTCAAGTTGCACTGTAATGAACTTTTGAAGCTTCTTCATTCTTTCGTCTTGATTACAGCTTACAAGTAAAAAAGAAAGCCCTATCATTAAGAAAAACATACTCCACTGCATTTTTTTACGCTGCATTTTTATTTTTCCTCTTTAATTCTTTCTTTTAATAATCTTTCTCATAAATTGTTAAGTTTTATTAAGGTATCACTATTAACTTCAGCACACCTAGAATCTATTTTACTGTCAACCCATCTTCATTTTAGCATCTTATGATGTACTGTTTAATATACATTTTTATACTTATAGGCGACTTTTTTGTTCACTTTAGTTAAATGATAAGGCAAAGCAAGATTTTCGACTTTTTTCGTTTTACTTTTTATTTTAATTAATTGTATTATATCATCTTTTGTTAAAAGTGCATATATAATACTATAATTATTTATTTTTTTATGATAATTGTACAATTAATTGAAAAGGAGATGGGCTTTTTTACTATAGCCCATCTCCTTTATATCATTCATGATTTAAGTTATCTGTATGACTTTACTCCTTTATGGTTCTTCATTAAATCTGATAAATGTCACAAGCCTTCATCATTTCTAATTTATGACTTTCAAGACACTCGATTGCCCTCTCACAGCTTTCTGTTCTCAAGATAATGGAAGCATCATCTCCAATAGAAAATGCATACATATATTCAATACTGATTTGTGCTTCTGAAAGATAAGCGAGAATCATCTTAAGTCCTCCTGGTGTATTCGGTACCTTGCAACAAACCACCGGCGTAATCTGTACAGCAAAATCTTGCTGTTTTAATAACTTCATGGCATTTTCCGGCTCACTTACAATAAGTCTTACAATACCATAATCAGAGGTGTCTGCAATCGATAATGCAGATACGTTAATATTATTGTCCCCTAATATTGCCATTACCTCAAAAAGCCTGCCAGACTTGTTTTCAATAAATACAGAGAGTTGTTGAATAATCATACCGTTTCCTCCTTCACTTTTATTTTTTACGTTTATCAATAATACGTTTAGCCTTGCCTTCACTACGTTCAATGGTCTTATGTTCTACAAGTTTAACCTTTACATGAAGGCCTAACATACTAAATAGCTCACTTGTGATTTTTTTCTCAATCTTTTCAAGGGACTTAATGGCATCAGTAAATAAACCTTCTTTAGCTTCTACCCATACCTCTAAGGTATCAAGGTTATTAACGCGGTCTACAATTAATACATAATGTGGTGCTACCTCTGCAATTTTTAGGATAACACTTTCAATCTGAGATGGGAATACGTTGACCCCTCTAATGATGAGCATATCATCACTGCGTCCTGTAATACGTCCCATTCTTACCAGGGTTCTACCACAACTACAAGGTGTGTTATCAAGACTTGTTAAATCTCGTGTACGATAGCGGATAAGTGGCAAAGCTTCCTTCGTAATACAGGTAAAGACAAGCTCCCCTTCTTCACCATAAGGTAGTACCTCTAAGGTCTCGGTGTGAATGATTTCTGGAACAAAGTGATCTTCATTAACATGAAGGCCTTTTTTCTCCTCACAATCAAAGGCCACACCAGGTCCCATAATTTCACTTAAGCCATAGATATTCATTGCCTTAATACCCAAAAGACTCTCTATTTCCTCTCGCATTTCTTCTGTCCAAGGTTCTGCACCAAATATACCTACTCTAAGATTGGTGCTTCTTGGATCAACTCCCATATTTCTCATACTTTCGCCTAAGTACAGGGCATATGAAGGTGTACATGCGATAACCGTGCTATTAAAATCTTGTATAAGCTGAATTTGCTTTTGCGTATTACCTCCAGAAATAGGTACAACAGTTGCGCCAATACATTCAGAGCCATAATGCACCCCTAAGCCGCCAGTAAAAAGACCATAGCCATAAGCTACTTGAATGGTATCTTTTTTATCTACACCATAGGCCGTCAGGCATCTCGCTACCACTTGTTGCCACATATCAATATCATTTTGAGTATAGCCTACAACAGTTGGTTTTCCTGTCGTTCCAGAAGAAGCATGAATACGCACTACCTCCTCCATAGGAGCGGCAAATAAACCATATGGATAATGATCTCTTAAATCTTGTTTTGTAGTAAAGGGCAATTTGCTAAGATCATCAATCCCACGAATATCTCCAGGCTCTAACCCCATCTCCTGCATTTTTTTTCTGTAAAAAGGGACTTTGTCATATACCCTATTCACAGTATCAATCAGTCTTTTTCCTTGTAATGCTCTTTTTTCTTCCAAGCTCATGGTTTCTTCCTTTTGCCAATAGCTCATCCTAATGCCTCCTATTTCTTTTTATTTGCTTGTTTTTACTTATACCTACTTATACCTACTTACACTTCTTGTATTTATTTGTATTTATTTGCATTTAATTTGTACTTACTTGTACTTACTTGTACTTACCTACCCTTGTTATATGTACGCTACTCTTCTTACTTATCTAGCACTTACTATGTAGTGCCTATTTGCCATTATAATAATACATTAATCTAGGGGTTTTATTTTTCTCGATGTAGCTATTAATTTCACTAAACTGTCCTAGCGCTGTGGCCGGCTCAAGATTCGAAGAAACACCCAGCAATAAATCTAAAAGCCCCACTTTAGGTGGCTCCTCGGCATACCAATGGCAGGATTGTAACCCATTTTCCGTAATAAAGGCATTCATAGCTTCATCCACGGTAGCTATTTCATCTATTAATCCAAACTCCTTAGCTTGTTTAGCAGAATAAACCCTACCGTCTGCAATCTTTTTGATTTTCTCCTTCGTAAGCTTAGTCCTACTTTCTGCAATCACATCTAAAAAGATATCATAGCTTTCGTCAACCATGATCTGCAAAATCTCACGCTGCTCATCTGTTAGCGGATTACCCATTGCCTTGTTCACACCAGAGGTAACATTAACCTCCTTAATCCCAATAAGCTCTTGAAGGCCTGTGGTATCTGTCAGAGACATAATTACCCCAATGGAGCCTGTCATGGTCATGCGATTTGCATAAATCTTATCTGCAGCCATGCAGACATAGAGACCTCCTGACGCTGCTGTTTGGGCCATATAACTATACACCGGCCTTCCAGTATACGCTTTATATTCCTTTAGCTTGAGATAAAGTTCATCTGACTCATAGATGCCTCCCCCAGGTGAGTTCACATAAAGGAAAATCCCATGATTGGAATCATCATACATTAATTCATTAATCAAATTAATAGTCCATGCATGATTATAAGAGGTTTCACCTTCTGCAATGGTTCCCTCAACATAAATCATCTCTACTAGATTCCCTTCTCTTGGATAACTTACATCTCCCCCCATTAGACCATTAATAACGCTTGACCATACGTTTATAAAAATAATAATCCCAACAATAATACTAACAAAAACTACCGGTCCACTTATTCTTTTTTTATATCGGTTTGCTTGCACAATCCACCCCCTAGTTTTCTTATTTCATATAGAACAGATGAAGTGCTCATCTATTTCTATATGTCGCTCAAACATAATGACTAAGTATTTTGTCACTTAATACTTGCTACTTAGCATAGGCTTCTTTTCCTGTTACATATAAATTATTTCCTTTACTATCTATTGTAACAATAACAGGAAAATTTTCCACCTCTAATTTATAGATTGCCTCTGCACCTAAATCCTCATAGGCAACCAGGCTCATCTTCTTAACGCACTTAGAAATAAGGGCACCAGCACCACCTATAGCAGTGAGGTATACAGCACCTTCTTTCTTCATTGCTTCAATAACCGCTTCATTTCTAAGCCCCTTACCGATCATGACCGTTTCTCCCCATGTCATAAAGGTAGGTGCATAAGCATCCATGCGCCCACTGGTGGTAGGCCCACAGCTTCCAATCACTTGATCTGGTTTAGCAGGCGCTGGCCCTGCATAGTAAATCGCTACATTCTCCATACTCATAGGTAATGGTTTACCTTGTGCCTGCTCCTCTATAATCCGCTTATGAGCCGCATCCCTTGCTGTATAAATAATGCCATTTAAAAGTAGCTTTTCTCCTGCCACTAAATTTCTTGCTTCTTCCCTCGTCATAGGTACATTTACAATTTTACTCATTGCCTACCCTCCTACAGTTTAATGTGCTTATGTCTATTCACATGGCAGCCCATATTAATCGCCAGTGGCATAGAAGCAATATGACAAGGATAATCCTCTATATGCACAGCCAAAGCTGTTACCGTTCCGCCTAGACCTTGTGGTCCAATACCCATGCGATTAATCTCTTCTAGTAGTTCTTCTTCGAGGCTTGCCATACGAGGATCTTTGTTGTGAGATCCTAATGGTCTTGTCAGTGCGCTCTTGGCAAGCAAGGTACACTTTTCAAAATTTCCTCCTAGGCCAATGCCTACGACTAAGGGTAGACAAGCATTAGGTCCTGCAATGCTTACCGCTTCTAATTCTGAGCGTTTTACACCCTCTATGCC
>JAEXBC010000476.1 GCA_023457875.1 Bacillota bacterium
ACTATATCCTTGAAGAAATTTTTCATTATATCTGTTACGATTTTGCCTAGCTCCGTAGGATATAATATCTTCTTATCCTTTTCAACATAGCCTCGAGCCAGGATGGTTGTAATTGTCGGCGCATAAGTACTTGGTCTACCCACTCCATTTTCTTCAAGTGCCTTTACTAAGGTTGCCTCAGAAAAGTGAGCTGGTGGCTGTGTAAAGTGTTGATTTGGAATAATACTCCCACAGGCCAATACCTCATTTTCTACGACTTGAAATTTAGCTTCTTTTTTTGACTTTTCTTCATCAAGATTATATACCTTAATAAACCCATCAAAAAGTTCAATGGAATAAGAGGCTTTAAATAGATAATCTCCATTTTGAATCTTGATCGAATAGGTTTCATATTGTGCAGGTGCCATTTGACTTGCCACAAAACGATTCCAAATCAAATGGTAAAGCCTATATTGGTCTCTTGATAAATAGTCTTTGATCTGGGCGGGCTCATACTCCATGTAGGTTGGTCTAATGGCCTCATGAGCATCTTGAATATTTGTCTTTGAACCCTTATCTTTTTGCTTTTGAGCACCTAAATATTGTTGTCCATATTTGTCCGTGATGTATTTTGCTGCTTCTTCCTTTGCCTTATCTGCAATTCGAACAGAGTCTGTACGAATATAGGTGACAACACCTACTTCTTTTTTGCCAACCTTAATCCCTTCATAGAGTTGTTGGGCAATATTCATTGTTTTTTGTGTAGAAAAGCCTAGATGCTTAGCTGCTTCTTGCTGTAAGGTACTTGTTGTAAAGGGTAATACTGTGTTTTTAACCCTTGTGCCTTTTTTGCTACTTACAACTTGAAAAGCCTGCTTTTGACAAGCACTGACGATACGCTGTGCTTCTTCTTGGCTCGTAATTTCTACCTTTTTATTCTTATAAGTATCTAGCTTCGCTTCAAAAACCTTGCCCTTTTCTTGCTGCAAGTTAGCGGTAATGCTCCAGTACTCTTCTTCTATAAATTCTCTAATTTGCTTGTCGCGATCACTAATAAGCCTTAATGTAACGGATTGTACACGACCTGCACTCAATCCTTTACGTACTTTTTTCCATAGTATGGGACTGATTTTATAACCTACTAAACGATCCAGCATACGTCTTGCCTGCTGTGCATCTACCAAATCTGTATTAATTGTTCTTGGATGCTTAATCGCTTCTTTAACAGCTTGCTCAGTAATTTCATTAAAGGTAATTCTGAGTACCTTTTTATCTTGTAATTTAAGTGCGTGATAAAGATGCCATGATATAGCCTCTCCTTCACGGTCAGGGTCAGTTGCCAAATAAACACATTTAGCGTTTTTAGCCTCTTTACGTAATTTTTGTAAGAGCATTCCTTTTCCCCTAATGGTAATATACTTTGGTTCATAATCATGCTCTGTATCTACTCCCAACTGGCTCTTAGGCAAATCTCGAACATGCCCAATAGATGCTTCTACCTTATAGTTTTTGCCTAAAAATCGGCTAATTGTATTTACTTTAGCCGCTGATTCCACAATCACTAAATTATCAGCCATATTTACCTCCTCATTCAATACGTACAAACCGTTCCCCTAATAATCTCTTTATAAGTTGTTTTCTCTCTAATTGTATTAAAGCTGTATAAATACGCTCATAGGGAAGCTTCGTCCTGTTTACTAATTCATTCAAAAAAATTGGTTCTTGACTTAAATAAGCATATACTATACTTTCCTCTTGTGCAAGTTGATTATGATTTTTATCACTATTTTTCTTTGTTTCTTCACATTTTATTCTTAAAGATAATGGAAGTTCTTCGATAATATCCTCTACGCAAGTCACGCATTTAGCACCCTTTTTAATCAATTCATTAGTCCCTAAACTTAATTTTCTGGTAATATTTCCTGGAATAGCGCAAACTTCTCTGCCATAATCCAGTGCTAACTCTGCTGTAATCAAAGAACCACTTTTGACATTCGCCTCCGTCACCAAGATACTTAATGCCATACCACTAATAATGCGATTGCGTCTTGGAAAATGATAGGCAAGAGGGAGCTGTCCTAAATCATACTCACTTACGATACAACCTCTTTCTATTAGCTCATGATAAATTTTTCTATTACTACTGGGGTAACAAACATCGACTCCCGTCCCTAAGACAGCTATTGTATCACCTGATTTTAATGCCCCATAATGAGCTGCAGCATCAATCCCCATGGCCATTCCACTAATAATGGTAATGCCATAACTTGCAAGTGTCTTTGAAATCTGCATGGTCACATCGTAGCCATATTCTGAACACTGACGTGCGCCAACAATTCCCACCATCGGGGTATTTAATAATGAAGTATTTCCCTTTGCATAAAGCATCATTGGTGGATCTTGTATTTCTCGTAAATAACTTGGATAACTATCATCTAAAAAATCAATGAGTACTACGCCTTCCTTTTTATAGCGAAGTAGCTTTTCTTCGAGAAGGCCTATATCCCGTTTGCTCTGTGTAATCCGCTCAATGATTTGATCTTTGAACCCATATGCGCTATACATATCATCCGGCAAATTAAAGATAGATTCAAAATCATGAAAAACACTAATCATCTCTTTTTTAATATATTCAGGTAATCCTAATTCATGAAACCATGCACTATATATTTTACTCATATCCTCACCACTTTGTCCATTACATAATTTTCAAATTATTAAGTTTATATATTTTATTTTTGTACATACTTAATACAAATACTATTGATGAAAGGATACCCTAATGTTTTGTAAATTAAACAGTTATTCATTAAATGGTGTAGATGCACTTCCTATAGATGTAGAAGTTGATCTTCATGATGGTCTTCCCGGCTTTGATATTGTCGGCCTTCCAGACTGTGCTGTAAAAGAAGCTAAGGAACGTGTTAAAAGTGCCATCAAAAATAGTGATTTTAGTTTTCCAATATGTCATATTACTGTAAATCTTGCACCTGCAGACATAAAAAAAGAAGGTAGTTTGTATGACCTTCCCATTGCTTTAGGCATATTATGTTGCCTGGGCATTTTCCCAAGTAGCGCACTAGAAAAGAACTATTTTATTGGGGAACTGGCTTTAGATGGTACCTTGCGCGGGGTAAGAGGTTTACTCCCTTTGCTTTGTGCCATGGAAGATACCAGTAAATGTATTATTCCGATAGCTAATGAAGAGGAAGCCTCATTGATTGATTTTGTAGACATTAAGCTTGCTCATCACCTAAAGGAAGTGGTTTCCTATATCAAAGGGGAACAGTCTTTAGCAATTTGTAAAAAGTCACCTTCTCTTAGTAAACCCATTTCAAAAGTATTAGATTTTGCAGATGTAAAGGGGCAAGAGTCTGCTAAACGCGGTCTGATGCTTTGTGCCGCCGGCTATCACAATACGATTTTGATTGGGGCCCCTGGTTCTGGCAAAACCATGCTTGCTAGGCGTCTACCATCTATTTTACCTCCCCTTAGTGAAAAACAAAGCATCGAGGTCACCAAGATCTATAGCGTTGCTCATCAATTAAATGAATATCAAATCATTAAGGATAGGCCTTTTCGTTCACCCCACCATACTATATCTACGCTCGGCTTAACAGGTGGTGGAAGTCATCCTAAACCTGGAGAAATCAGTTTAGCGCATTTAGGTGTACTCTTCTTAGATGAACTATTAGAATTTAATAAGCACACCTTAGAGATATTAAGGCAACCTCTTGAAGAGCACCAAATTACACTATCACGTTCACAATCAAGTATCACTTACCCGGCTAATTTCCTCTTCTTAGCTTCCACCAATCCTTGTCCCTGCGGCTATTATCCTGATCATAAAAAATGTAGTTGTAGTTTGCCTAGTATAAGAAAATATCTTTCAAAGTTATCTGGCCCCTTGATTGATCGCATCGATATTCACCTGGAAACCCATGTTCCTTCAGTAACTGATTTAACAAGTTCCACAAGCCTTACCTCCTCTGACATGAAGGACTATGTTATGATTGCTAAAAAGCGCCAAGATAAACGCTATCAAGGGACAACCATTAGTTATAACAGTCAAATTCCACCTTCTGCAATCAAAACCTTCTGCAACCTAAGTTCTGGAGCAAAAAAGCTATTAACTGAATGGTTTGAGCACACTAACTCCAGTATCCGGGCTTATGATAAAATTCTTCGCTTAGCACTTACCATAGCTGATATCAATCAAACCAATCAAATTGATGTACCCCATATCGCTGAAGCCATTCAATATCGCATACTTGATCGTCAATTTTGGGTATAAAAATAGAGTTACTAATATACTTTTAATAACTCTACAATTTTTTCTGGTTTTTAATGGCCTCTAACTCTGTAATAAATTCATCAATGCATACAAATTTTTTGTATACAGACGCAAAACGGATGTAGGATACCTCATCTAAATTTCTTAGATGAAGCATAGTTATTTCTCCTATTTCTGTAGATGTGATTTCGTTATTCTCCCCATTACAAATTTGATTTTCAATAAGGTTAACTAAATTGTCAATCTGTTCAATGGAAATATTTCTTTTATTACATGAGCGCAGTATCCCCTTAAACAATTTATCTCGGTCAAATACTTCTCGACTTTTGTCTCTTTTGATGACCACAAGCGGTATGGTCTCGATTTTTTCATATGTAGTAAATCGCTTGTTACAACGCTCACATTGTCTTCTTCTTCGAATAGAATCATTTTCATTTACAGGTCTAGAATTTAAAACCTTTTGGGCTGTATGCCCGCAATATGGGCACTTCATATAAGCTCTCCCTCACTTTTTAAGGTAGTGTCAAGTTTGACACTACTTCTTTTATTTAATTACTATATATATCAAGGGTTTAGATGCTTTTTTCAATAAAAATAGCAACTCCCCCCCATTTTGAGTTATAATTGAGTCGCCTAAACAC
>JAEXBC010000477.1 GCA_023457875.1 Bacillota bacterium
GACTACCACTTTGCTGAATTTCGCCATCATTTAAGACAAAAATCTCATCACTCATCGAAAGAGCCTCTTCCTGATCGTGCGTAACAAAAATGAAGGTAATACCCAGCTTCTTTTGAATCGCTCTTAACTCAAACTGCATATCCTTACGCAATCTTTTATCTAAAGCAGATAATGATTCATCAAGTAAAAGCACCTTAGGTTCATTGACTATTGCCCGCGCAATGGCTACACGCTGCTGCTGACCACCAGAAAGTTCCCTAGGGGTATGCTTTCTTCTTTCCAAAAGACCTACAATGGCCAATATTTCTTCCAAATCCTCCTTATAATTTTTCATTTTCTTACCATCTAATAAAATGGGGAGCATAATGTTTTCTTCTACATTTAAGTTTGGGATAAGATTATAGAATTGAAATACAAAGCCAATATCAGAACGTCTCATCTTGCTTTCTTCAATATCCTTCATTTTAGTTAAATCTTTTCCATTAATGGTTATAGTACCTGAAGTTGCAGCATCTAAACCGCCTAGAAGATAAAGGAGGGTACTTTTCCCTGATCCAGAAGGTCCCATAATAGAATAGAAGCTTCCTTTTTCTATTTCCAAATTGATATCCTTTAAAATTTCTACTTTGCTACCACCTAAATCATAGCTTTTACACAAGTGTTCTGTCTTTATGACAATATCCATTTCTTTCACCTCAATTATTCAAATTTAATAGCTTCAATAATGTTTAGCTTAGAGGAACGAAGTGCTGGGGTAATAGAAGCAATAACCGTAATCACAACGCCAACTAGCACATAAATCCAAAGGGTCTCTGGGATTAGGTAGATAGGCATTGAAAGCTCCATGCCTTCTAGAACATAAGGTATATTGACAATAGCTGTCCATCCTGCAAATAGTCCAATGATACCACCTAATAGAGAGGAGTAAATTGCTTCTAAGAAGATCATGGTAATGGTTTGACCCTTGCTAAGTCCTACAGAGCGAAGAACGGCAATGCTTTGTTTGCGTTCAATAAAGCTAATCAGTAAATTGTTGATAATACCAACGATACCAATAACAACACCTAATCCGGAAAAGGCAATGAGTATCAGCATAAATTGTGCATTACTCTCTTCGTTTCGTTGTTTCATGAACTCACGGGTATAGCCACTTAAGTAGCGGTCAGCATATTTGTCAACTAAGTGAGACAAAACTGTATCAGGGTCTTGGCTTGTTTTGATATAGGCCATAGAATAATACTTACTTCCTGCATCTAGCTTCATGTAATTCTCACCAATTACACTAAAGCTTCCATTGTTATAAAGGGTGTCGCAAAAACCTATGATTTCATAGGAACGATCTCCATTAGGAAACTCGATTGTCAGCATATCACCTAATTCTAAATCATATCTAAATTTAAAAGTAAGACTAGGGATAATATAACGCCCATCATTCAGGGTATTTAAAAGCTTTGGCGTATCATTTAAAAGAAATAAGTGCATAAAGTCATCGAAGTGTTCATTTTGCACACCCTGAAGTGTTGATAGATTGGTATTAAGCTCTTTGATATGCAGATTGCCTTCGTCATATATAGGTATTACTTGCTCTACACCTTCTTCAGACTCTAACAGACGAGCTACACGCTTATCCATACTTGCGGCAAAAGCCGTGATATCAAAATCAAAGGTTTTATCATAAAAATTGATGACCTCAATACTAAGATCTGTAGAAATGGTATTAATCATGAGGATGATGCTAATACCAAGGGTAAGGAGTGTGATACTATTTAGCATACTTTTATTACCACGAATGTTTTTAACAGCCAAAAGTCCGATATTGCCAAAAAGCCTAGAAAAAACAGCTTCTGCAATAGGGCTAGTAAGTTTTATTAATAAGGGTAGTAACTGAATAATACCAGTAATGCATAAGAAGATCCCAAGACCACCTGTTAATAAGTAGAGCTTATGAGAAAAGAGATGAGGAACGAGAAATCCCAATCCTAAGTAACCAGCCCCAAGGATGTATTTAATGTTTTTATTCTTTTTAACCTTGGTGATATTGCCAAGAACAATTTCCTTTACTGGGATTTTTCCTATTCTTAAAATGGGAAGCATACTACTTACTAAACAAATCATAACGGCTAATATAAAGGTGATAACCATTCTAGTAGGGTCAATTGAAAGTGTAATGGTCTGCCTACCACCAGAATCTCCCGAGGTGATAAACTTAACTAAGATATTTAAAATGCCAACGCCAAGTAGACAAGAGACAATTCCGCCGATGATGCCATAGCCTAAGCTTTCCCAAAAAAGCACCTTGTTCATCATTTTCTTACTTGCACCAATACTACGGAAAGTACCTACATGAGGCAGCTTTTCTAAAGTAATGACCTTAAAGGAAGAGTTAATAATGAAAATACTCATAAAGGTAACTAAAATCGTCATAAAAAGCAGTGGTAAAGAAATTGAGTTAACTTCCTGTGCTAATATTTCATAGTCAAAGGGTTCTTCCACGGTATACATAGGATAAGCACTACTTAATTCCTCTATTAAAACTTTGTAATCTGTATCACTATTTGAACGAATATAGATAATAGATGGTCTATCACCAGAACCTTGAAATAGGGAAAGGGTATGAAATGGAATTAAGGCAGTTGGGGTGCTAGTTTCATTAGCAAAAACGCCCACAGGATTTGAAATACCATAGATGGTAAACTTCCTTTTGCCATCTTGAATGGTTAATTC
>JAEXBC010000478.1 GCA_023457875.1 Bacillota bacterium
CATCAGCTCATTTTTCATCTGGGTAGCATTTTGATACCTTTTATCTTTGTCAAATTCACAGGCCTTTAATATAATCTCAACTAATTTACCTTCTCTTACGCCTTCTGGCATTGGAAGGACTTCACCATTCATTCTTTTAGCAAGTGCATTCTCCTTGTCTGAATATGTAATTGTCTGTGGGTAGGGGGGCATGAAAGGTATACGATTGCAGTTCATAAATTTATACATCACTATGCCTAAAGAGTAGATATCTACTATGGTTGTATAATTTTCCCCCTTATAGACCTCTGGTGCCATATAGGTATAAGTCCCTTTTTTAGATAGACCCAAGGTAACCTTTTCAATACTCCTAGCAATTCCAAAATCACCTAGCTTAAAATCCCCATTAGGTGACACAAAGATATTTTCAGGCTTTATATCTCTATGGACAATATTGTGCTTCTCGCATAACTCTAGTGCTGTACATAAATCTATCCCCAGTTTTATAAGGTCTTTCTTGGTAAACCCATTTTGCTTAATGTACTTATTAATAGGCTCCAACAGTTCCATCTTCATCATAATATCCCAGCCAAGCTTATTTTCATTCTCAACCACCTGATGGTCCTCATAACTTACTATATTGGTATTTCCCTTTAGCTTAGACATCAAGACAAACTCACTCACTATGTTCTGGGCCGATTGCTTAATATACTGCTTAGTCTCTTCTGCGCTCATTCCGCTAGATATCAACTCCTGAAGTTCACCTTCATCCACAGGAATAGCAACCACCTTTAAAGCTGCCTTATAAAGGATTCCGAAGTTAGTCCTTTCGATCTCATAAACTTCGCCAAAGCTTCCTTTACCAATAAGCCTACTGATCCTCCAATCCCCAAATAGAGGTTCATACTTTTTGTAATGCTCAAGCATATTTCTCCCCCATTTCTCATTACTTCCCCCTTCTATCAAACTAGCTTTTCCTTGCCATTAATCTGCTTTATGTCTTTTCCCACTAGCTCTTGTCTATAATATGCTGCCACTTGGGTGCAAATTAACATTGCATCATTCTTATTACAAATTATCCAATTGTTACCACATTAATTTAATTATAATACTTTTTATTTTCTGTATCTATAATATAATTAAAATATTGTTAATATTCTTATCCAATTCTAGAAGTGTTAACGCTTACACTGCCCTCTTCATAGGTCTTACTTGTGGGAGTATAATGAAAACCATCTATCCTCTAGATATACTTAAAATTCTGTTCCTCTGTACTTGAAAGCAAAAAAGAAGAGAACACCCTGCATCTTTTTACTTGGTGTTCTCCTCTTATTTGCTTAAACAATATGATCTATATCAATCTATAGCTATTCTAAATACAGAAAAAGCTTTTATTTCTAATTAAAATAATTAACAAACCTTCCTACAAGGAATAACAATTGCAGTAACGGAAAGGTAATAATAGCAAACACTATTGTTCCAATAACTAATTCCCTTACCTCAAAAAACCCTTCCTTCAAGCCTCTCCTGAGTAAATACAAGATTGCTGGTACATTCAATATCATTCCAGATAAGAGCCCTGGCGCATATCGTCCTGTAAAAACTGTAGCAATCAAGTGTGGCATAAATACATTAAATAAAACCATTACCAGTGCTCCACTCATTAGAATCTTTGAAAGCGAAGAGTGTTTTCTAGTAAAATAAAGAATTACAAAATAAAACATAATAGTTAATAGCAAAACTGCTACTCTAAATTCAGCTTCGCCAACTTTTAAGTGCCACATTCCTGCTGTTTTTGACCATTCTGGTAGCCATATGGCTTCCTCCAAATTATGTATAGTCTCCGTGATTGCCAATATCCAAATAACCTTCTTATATTCAACTTGCTTCATAAAATTTAATATCGCGTTCATAGGCCCCCCTTTGATTAAGAAATTTTCCCATCATTTAAAATACGACTTAATACATTTTTAAAAAACCTCTTTTTTGTGGCATCTTTTCATTCATATAACATTTCACTTTCCTTAGGACAGTTTACTATAAAGGAACCTAAAAAGACAATAACCTTGTGCTTCTTAGACTCGGTTATTGCCTTTAATTGAATATGCTGCACTTTACTTCCCCACTTTTGCCACTAAAACTAAATAGGCTTTTAGTTACCCCTCTTATATAGTCTTTATACCTATTATATGTTACAATATATTAAGTTTTCAAAAAACTCAATCTTAGAGGTGATTTATGGACACACAGAAATTCATCCAGACCAAACCTGCTTATTATTGGTTAGGAAATAGCTTATGGTTTTTACTGCGTTTGCAACTGGTATTATTAGTAAGTCATTACATTGCTTTTTTCGTTTACTATGATTTTTGCCACTTGTCTGATTTACTTGTTTCTATCAAAAAAAAGCACCACTAAAGCTAAAGTAAAGCTTCCTTTAAAACAATATAAAACTTATATTATCTGTGCAGTTTTGCTACTAGGTGCTATTATATATGCCAGCCTTAATTCTTAACACAAAAGAAGACAAACCTCCTCATTGGGGTGTTTGCCTTCTTTTAATTAAAAAAGTTGTATTTGCTCCACGTCTTCTATCTTCATATGTGTGGCTACTAAATCTTCTTAGTAATGTCCATAAGGCTGATATTAAATCCAACCATTCTTTTTCTCTTATCTTTCGTCTTTTCAAGCCTCAATTCCTTGATCACTCTTGTGACTTAGGGCTTATTAAGCCTACCAATCTTTCACTCGCCGGCAAGGGTACTCCTATTAAAACAACCTCTTTTGTTAGAATTTTCGCTCCATGTCAGAATTAGATTTGTCTAATTCCGAAAGTATGTTCTTTTATTAATCAACAGACTTTAGTGCAAGCAGCTGACCTATCTCATTTGCTAAACTAATTAGTCTTTTGGGGACTATTTTTAGTTTCAGATTATGTCCCTCTTTTTGGAAGGTGAAAGAAGTGAGGGTGATAACTGCTTTATAATCACTTATATCAAAGGGCTCTGTATGCAAGATGAGCTTAATACCGGATAGCTCTTCTTCAAAATAAATACCTTCACATTGCCCAGGACTTCGGAAATACCAACTAAACTCCCGCTCAGTACATACACTCTTAAGTGCTCCTGAATATACCCTTTTATCCTTATAGCTATCTAACTCCTCATTTTTCAGTAAAGCTTCTGGGACTTCTCCTCTATCTAATGTAAGCTGAGGAATAGGCTGTGTTATCTCATAATCACTAAGTTGCACTTCCCATTTTTCCACTTTTCCTTTTGACAAGTCTCCTGGATGCAGCAAAACAATATGGCTCTTCTCTTGAAGCTTATACTCTTCCTCTTGAGTATTATTAAAAGAACCATCTTCCACATAACGGAAGGTGCCAATAAGCCTATCTTTGCTGTCTAGTTCTTCCCAGATAAGCCCTGTTGCAAAAGTTTTCATCAAAGGATTTAAGATAAATAGAGACTTCCATTGAGCAAGGCTCCAGCTTCTTCTTGCAAATAGGGCTTTGGTTAGACGGCGTACTTGTAAATCCATGACCTCAGGAAGCTCCTTTTTAATTACCTTGAGCTCACTTTTTGCAGCTAAAACATCTTCTTCCACATCTCCTAGCTTCTCAGAAGCCTTTGGCAGACTGCGAAGAACTACTCCTGTTTCATCAAATAAGTCAATAGACAAGTCATGATTTAGGACAGCTTTTATTTGTCGCTTGCCATAATCAAAGAAGCGTTCTCCCTGTTGATTAAAGTCAAAGTCTGGTACAATTTCATCCTGTATAGCCTCTCTTGTCACTCCCTTTAGCTGACAAAGAGCCTCCATAGCTTCTAAGGCTGCCTCTCTAATCTTCTTATTTTTATGCTTTTTAGATAAAGTGTCTGTCCATAACAAAGCTCTTTTGCTACCATTTATGCATAGGCATTTAGTCCCAAAAGCTGCAAGGGCAGATCTACCATCCTCACTCCATTCATCTATCTGCTTTCTGAGGGCAGTAAGTTGAGTAGGACTAGCCATAAGTCCATAAGGGAACATAAGTGTCTTATAGGCACTGTCTGCACCATCCTCTATCCATGTTTCGTAAAGCTCACCTAATAAGTTCTGCAAATCATAAGGGTTTACCATCTGGCTAATCTTCGTGCACGCATTAATCAGATAAAAGTCTTTTAGAAGTATGTATTCAGATACAAAATATTTCATAGTTCTTGCTGAAACAAAGGTCTCCATATCTCTTGCTCTTACCTTGCCGTAATCTACCTTATCTTGATAAGGTGCATTTCTCTCATTGGTCTTTGTATATTTCTTTTCTATAAGGGCCTCTAGGTGATGAATATCTCCAATATTCTCTAGTCCTTTTACCATGCGTCCATTATCCCAGCTGCTTAAAATCCTTCTTGCTGCATCTGCTGCTACTTTTCCTTTGCCTGCGCCTATTTCCTCTAACTTCCTGATAACATGAACTTCCTCATAATTTAGCAAAAGCTTCTCTGCTTTTAAAACGAGGGTTTTATTTTTTAGTTGTAAAGTCTGCAAAAGAATGTCATGATCAAAGCCATGCTCTTCTTCAAATAAAATATTTAATAGCAAAATCATATCATCATCGAAATAAGGCATGGGCTTCAGAACGTCCTTTAATTCTTGTTGGTACTTCATTAAAAAACTACGAAGTAACTCCTTGCTTAACTTAACTTCCTTACCTCTTTCACCACGGTTCATACTCATTCCATCTTGATAAAGGACAAATTCAATAATCACCTTCAGTGAGAAGCCACTCGTATATAAGAAGTCTAATAGCTCCTCCTTCTTTAGTGAAGTATAAGCTAAATACCGATCTATAATCCTACTGCTTCCTGATAAATAAGTCGATATGCCCCTCTCAAAGAGCTTTGTCATATTGATAGCACCTACTGAATAGGGCGCTAAACCAATGCTTGCTAACATACATTGATAAATCTTCTCTGTAAAGCTCCAAGCACTAGATAAATCAACTATTCGCTTACTTGTGTCAAAGTCACTACGAGATAAGGTGCCTAAAGCGTTTTCTATTTCAGGAGACAGCTCTATCTCTTTTTTCTTAAAATACTCCCTTAAGCACTCTATAAAAAGGACTTCCACCTTAGGTAAAAATTCGTCTTTTTGTTCTTCAGTAAGTAAGCCTTTATTGAGCATAATAGCTAGAAGATTAATACTATAGACTTTGTACTCCTTAAGTCCATCTCTTATCATTTCCATAGTCTCATACCTATGCTCACAGACCCAGTCTACTATGCACGCATACTTCGCTTTTTTACTTTCTACATCCCCAGTATTTATCCCAACACAATCAAAGCCTATATAGATTTCTGGCGGAACTTCTAGTTCTCCCCATTCTTTAGGGTGTTCCTCATCTCTACGGAAGTAGCCATGTTGTGTGAAAAAACGTGCCCCTAAAAGAATGACTGCCATACGTGCCATTTCCTTTAAATAATTCGCCCGATATGTAAAAAGACTGTAGAAGTAGAAAATAAGAGTCTTATCATTAGCTACTTTTCTCTGTTCTACCTTGTCTAACACTTGCTGTATTTCTGGTGATGCACCGTACTTGTTGTAAACCTCTCTTACCTTCTCTCTGCCAAAAGCTGAAACAAATAAACGACTCATCCATTCACCTAGTTGAGCCTCATAGATCTCACTAGGCTTTCTAGTTAATTCATCCGCCATTAAAATATACGGAACGGCTTCATGACATTCCTCGTCAAAAAGCTCTTGTTCTAGAATCTCTCCTATATAGCCTGAGTAAAACTTGCTCATCCCTTCTAGCTCTAAATTTATATCTTCAACTGTTTGGAATCCCTTATTTTGCCTAATTGCACTTCCTAATTTTGAAGTAAAATACTTGATAATAAATTTCTTACTAACCTGGGCCCTTTTAAATACCTCATAGGCATTCCTGGCAAATGCACTAAGGTATATAATCTCTTTAGGGTTCTTTTCACTGAGTCCATAAATCAAACGATTAACAGCTTCTTGTGCATCTTCCTCTATGTCTTCTACTTTCTTTTCTTCTCTGTTTGTTTTATCTTCATGCAAAAAGCAAAGTTCTCTAATAGGCCAGCTATAGTCAAAATCAATTTTATCCAGTGCAAAAGGAATTTCCTTATCTTCTCCCACAATATATGTATAAAAATCCTTTTTTTGCTCCTCATCCCCACGAATATCTCGCAAAATAATTTCTAATACGGTTTCCTTATTCATTTTTTCGCCTCCTACAGTACACTGGTAGTGCCAAGTTTGACACTGTCCTTTTTTTAATTACATATATCTCATTGTAACTTATTTACTTAAATTTCTATCCCTAGTTGCATACACTTACAAAGATGCCATATAAAATTCCAACTGACTATAGACTCTCATTAAATCTTGTAAATCATATTCAAAGCTATTTTTTCTTTTCATCAATGCCCTTTTTAATTGCTCTAATAAGCTTTTTCCTTTTGTCATGCCATAAAGTTCATAAACCTTTAGGAGTTCATCTATCTGCTCTATGGTTGCTCTATAGGCACTTTGAAAGCCACTGAGCATAAGATCACATAAAACTTCTTCTGTTCGCTCCACTATAAGCTCTAAATTTTCCACTGGCACTTTTCCTCCTCCTGATGAAATAAGCAGAGTAATTCAGCTTCTAACTGATTGCCTTTTACAAACACATTCCCTAGGATGACCTTATATGCCTGATTTTTTCCTTGTTCAAGGGCTCTAATTCCTGCATCCGTTATAGCATTATAAGGCAGGTAAAAGAAGATAGCCTCTCCTCTTTGATCATAAACTGTAAACTCTAGTCGCTGAGTTACTTTATTGTAGCTCATAGCTGAGATGTCCTTGGGTATGATGACATAGGTATTTTGTCTTGAAGCATAGGCCTCAAAGTAATCTTGCTTTTGGGCTTTAAGTTTTTCTTTAAGCTCATTATAATGCTTTACTGCAAAAGGCAAGATATCCTCTAGAGTGGTTTCTCCTACTATTTTACCACTGCTTTTTTTAGTTGTAGAAAGCTTGCCTTCTTTAAGTACGCCCTTTTCTAAAACCACCTTGGCACTTTTAATACTTTCAAAGGGTAACTCTTGCTCCCATGCTAAAGGTGCACTATATAAATACTCTACTGCCTTTTGAATCTTCCTATTTATAGGATTGCCCCCTTGCGCATCATACCTGGTTTCTAAGGGTCTTAATGTACTCATGGTGACAATACGCCCCACCTCTTGGCAATAGAAATAGCCCGTTATGACTAAGTCCTGCCTTCTAGACATGAAACACCTTGCTCCCAGTCCCACAAGCTGCAGTTCATCTAATTCTAGGCCCTCTTGTCTTAACTGGCCAAGTAGATACTTTAACTTAACTTGATCTTGATTTTGCGCCTCCATAGCCAATAGTCTATTATAAATCCTGCAAAGCAAGTGCATGGTTCTTTTGTTTGAAAAAGCCACATTTCTAGAAAAATAATAAATGAGTTCTCCTGATAGACTTTTTAAGTCACTGGCAAGCTCATAAAATTTGCAGCCATAAGCCTTGATATAAAGCTTTTCCACCTTGTTTATGCTGCGTTCTGTAAGGCTTGCTAGTCCTTTATCCACCAGAAGGCTTATTTCTTGTTTAAGTAGCTTGCAGCAGTGAGCTTCTTCTTCTCCCCACTGAAAATGCTCCTCTATAGGATATAGCTTTCTCTTTTTCTCTCTTTGCAAATAGGCTATAAGGACATAAAGCTTATGTTCACATAGGCCCTTTTCTTTACAGGAACAAACGGCCTGGTCCAAGGTATTTTCCTTGGTGAAATAAATCGTAAACTTATCACCTAACGTCACTGTAACAAAGGCGCCATAGTCAAAACGAATCTCACCCATATGTTCTATTTTCATGAGTGCCTGATTATATAGCTTCTTTCCAAAGCTCTTCGCAATTGTCTCATCTGATAAAGCCTCTAGTTCTGGCAAATCCACTTCACTATGGGTCACTTTATCCGTATCAGTATCCGTAGCAATATCAGTAGCAGTAGCGCCACTTTGCTGATGTTCTTCGTAATAAGCTTTGCAATATAATAGAGCAGTCATGATGTGTCTACATAGACTCTGAGAAGGGCAAGTGCACTGACTCTCTTGAATAGGAGCTTTCAAATGAACACAAAGTCCTTCCTCTAGCTGCACTTTTAAGGCCTGCTGCTCCTCCTCCAAAACTAACGCTATAGAAGCCTTACATTTTTCTAAGTCTTTACCTGCCCTATTATAAATACCTTTATTAGCAAGGGTTAGTAAATAGGTTTCCGTGAGAAAGGGATAAATGCTCCCTATAAAAGTTATAATACGATCTTTGCAATCCAATTTGCCAACTCCTTTGGTGTAATGGCAGCTACCTGTGCACCTAAGTTAGCCATGCGCTGTGCTGCATTTCGGTCATAGCTGCTATTTCCTTCATAATCTAAAGCTGTTAATACAAACAGATTCGCACCTGTTTCAATAATATCGTGAACACGTTTGTACATCAGGTTATAGGCATAGCCGTCATAGAGGTCACTTACCAAGACCACAATGGTCTTTTGAGGCATGGTAATCTTACTGATTACATAATCCAAGGCCTTGGAAATATTGGTTCCTCCTCCTAACTGTATATTCATGAGAACTTCCACAGGGTCTTGCACATAGTCTGATAAATCCACCACTGAGGTATCAAAGATAATAAGGTCTGTACGCAGCATAGACAGTTTAGAGAAAATCCCAGCCATGACAGCACTATAAATCACAGAATCCATCATACTACCACTTTCATCTACTGCAATAATGATATGATAGGCATTGTGCCTTCTAATACGCGAAGAAAAGTAAAACTGAGTAGGAATAAGCCGATTGCTTTCTCTATGATAATGCTTTAGATTTTTGCGAATGGTTTTTTTGAAGTCAAAGTTTTTCATGGTACGAACCTGACTACTTTTGTAGGGATTTTTCTTGCCTTGGAAGGTGGTATCAACTTCTTTTTGTAGCTGCTTTTCAAGCTCCCTAACTACCTCTTCTACGATTTTCCTAGCAGTAGCCACAACTTCCCCACTCATTTGATTTTTAAAGCTTAATATACTCTTTAGTAAGCCCATGTCTGGCTGCATCTTCTTTAGTATTTGCTGATCCATCAAAAGCTCGCTCATATGATATTGCTCCAGTGCTTGCTTTTGCATGATCTCTAC
>JAEXBC010000479.1 GCA_023457875.1 Bacillota bacterium
GAGATTTTGATGAATTTCAAGATGTAGAAAGTAGATTGTTTTGGCAAGCAGGCATGAGACCAACTGATCGCTATATTCATGCCCTTAACTTCTCACTATTTGTAGGAGGACCAGACGTAATCGGTGCACAAAATCTTGGGGCATTATGTATTTGGGCTGGGACACTTCCTGCGGATCGTTTACTTTTTATCATACAGCAATACCAGCCTACAGTTATCTGGACTACGCCTTCCTATGCGTGGTATTTAGGTGAAACAGCGCAGCAAAAGGGTATCAATCCTGCCACTGATTTGGCAATTAATAAAATTATTGTTGCGGGTGAGCCAGGTGGTTCTATACCTGCCACTCGTGAAGCTATAGAAAAGCTTTGGAATGCTCAAGTTTTTGATTTTTATGGTATTTCAGATATATTTGGAGCGTGCGCCGCAGCCTGCGAAGAACATGATGGCCTTCATATAACAGAGGATCATATTTTGGTAGAAGTGGTAGATGAAAAAACAGGATTACCTGTTAAAGAAGGGGAAAGAGGCGAAATGCTCCTCACCACCCTTAGAAAAGAAATAAGACCTATGATTCGTTTTAGAACGGGTGATATTGTAACCTACACCAACCAAAAGTGCAAATGTGGAAGAACACATAAGAGAATAAAAGTAGTAGGCAGAATTGATGATATGTTTATTACTGGTGGTGTAAACGTATTCCCTAGTGATATTGAACATATCACAAGGAAGTTTGATGCCCTTACTGGTGAGTATCGCGTCAATATTATTGAAGAAAAACATATCACTAAATTTCAGGTGGAAGTAGAAAAACGTGCTAATGCAGATATTGATATAGAAACCCTTAGAGACCAAGTTGCCTATGAAATTAAAAATCAATTAGGGGTAAGGGCTAGAGATGTCATCATTCTTGAGGAAGGCACCTTGCCAAGGGCTACTCATAAGGCTAAGAGACTAGTGGACCTGAGAGAAAGAGCATAGCTTATAGGATGCTTTTTACAGTGAAAACGAATTTTAGGAGGCGAAAAAGTGATAGAAGTTATTTTTTTAGGAAGAGGTGGTCAAGGTGCTTTTACGTCTTCTCGTATACTAGGTATTGCGGTAAGTCTGTATGAAAAAAAATACGGCTTAAGCTTTCCTAGCTTTGGACCTGAAAGAAGAGGGGCACCAGTATTTGCTTATACTAAAATAAGTGATACGCCTATTAGAGATAGAAGTCAGAGTATCTATGCAGATTACTTTGTGGTATTAGATGAAAGTTTATATTCGGCAGCTTTATTAGGAAGATTAAAGAAAAGCGGAAAGCTTATTTTAAATACAAGTCACCAAGAAAAATATGAAGATGAGCGAATTGTTACCTTTGATGGAGCAACATTAGCTAATAAGTATCTTGGAAAGCCCATTGTTAACACAGCAATGCTGGCCGTCATTGTCTACTATAGTAATCTCGTAAGTAATACGAACTTAAAGAAAGCAATAGCTTATGATTTGCCTCCTAAAGTAGCTATCAAAAACCAGGAGCTGATTGAACATTTAGAGACAATAAATTTAGCTAAATAACGGAGGTGAAGAGCATGGCTAGGCCAAACGTGAACAAAGCGTATCGAATCAAAACGATAGATGATTTACCCTGTGGTACCTATGGTGAGGCCCTTCTATTAACTGAAACAATGGAAGGCTGGAGAAGCGAAAAACCCATTATTGATGCCCAGAAGTGTAATCAATGTAACTGGTGCTATATGGTTTGCCCTGAAGGAGTTATTTATAAAAATGAAAAGATGGAGATTGATTATAGATTTTGCAAGGGCTGTGGTATTTGTGCGAAAGAGTGTAAAAAGAAATGTATCACCATGGTAAAGGAGGAGGATGACAATGGCAATTGATAATAAAGTATTTGTTTCTGGCGATGAAGCCATTGCACTTGGCGTTAAGCTAGCTAAACCTTTGGTGATAGCAGCTTATCCTATTACGCCTCAAACCATTGTAGTGGAACGACTTGCCGAGATGGTGGAAAAGGGGGAGCTTGAGTCGGAGTATATGTACGTAGAGTCTGAGCATTCTGCATTAGCTGCCGTTATGGGAGCCAGTGTTATGGGGGCGAGAACCTTTACAGCAACCTCTTCACAGGGCCTATTATATATGGCAGAAGTGCTTCATTATGCAGCAGGGGGACGTGTCCCTCTGGTGATGATGAATGCTAATCGTAGCGTGGCGCTGCCTTGGAGTATTTTTGGAGATCAAAGAGATTCTTTATCTCTTTTGGATAGTGGATGGATACAGGTTTATGTGGAAGATGCCCAGGAAAGCCTGGATATGATTCTGCAAGCCTATGCTTTAGCTGAAAATCCTACGGTTCTTACACCTGTTATGGTGAACTTAGATGGTTTTATTCTTACACATACCTATCAAAGTGTAGAGGTGCCTAGTGAAAAACAAGTAAGTGATTTTTTACCACCTTTTAATTTAGAACAAAAAATGGATTTAAAGCAGCCTAAGAATTTGTTCTTTACCTCCTCCCCCAAGCACAATATGGCCTTTAAGTATCAACAACATAAAGCGGCTTGGGAGGCTAAAGCTGTCATTAACGCTATTGATAAAAAATATGGAGAGCTTACTGGAAGAAGCTATGGCGGTTTAGTAGAAGCTTATAAATGTGAGGATGCGGAGCGCATTATTATTACCTTAGGAAGTATTACTGGTCTTGTAAGAGATGTGGTAGATGAGAAGAGGTCACTTGGAGAAAAAGTTGGTGTACTTAAAATAAGATATATGAGACCTTTCCCAGAAGAAGAGATCATAGAACATACTAAAGTAGCAAAAGCCATTGCTGTCCTAGAAAAAGATATTTCATTTGGACATCAAGGGACGGTTTATACTCATGTGGCATCTGCACTTAGAAGAAAAGAGCAAAGTCTCTACAATTATGTAGGAGGCCTCGGTGGAAAAGATATTAAAAAAGATGAGATTGAAGAAATTTTTGAGGATTTACAAGCAAGTCTAAAAGGAAATAACCTAAAAGAAAAGCTAAACTTTGTTGGACTGGAGGTGGAGTAAGATGGCTGTGAAATTAGATGAAAAGGAATATTTTTATGGGCACAAAGGCTGTGCAGGGTGTGGGGGTTCTATGGCGGTAAGACTTGCCCTTAAAACCTTAGGAGAAAATACTTTTGTGGTATTACCAGCAGGCTGTATGTCGGCCGTAGGTTTTGTATATCCTCAGCTTAGTTTTGGCGTAAATGCTCTGATTTCTCCTTTTGCATCTACAGGTGCCATGCTCTCAGGCGTTTCGGTAGCCGCAAAGGCGTTAGGGCTAAAGGATGTTAATGTAGTTGGCTTTGCAGGAGACGGGGGGACGGCTGATATTGGACTTCAAGCTTTATCAGGAGCCATTGATCGGGATGATAACATTATTTATATTTGTTATGATAATGAGGCCTATATGAATACAGGTGTTCAGCAAAGTTCTCTAACCCCATACGGTTCTAAAACCACCACTTCACCAGCAGGAGATCGTATCCATGGCAGTACGAATGTAAAGAAGGATATGTTTGATATTGTAGCGGCCCATAAGATTAAGTATGCTGCTACAGCAAGTATTGGTAATATACCAGATTACATTAGAAAAGTAGAAAAAGCTAAAAATGTAAAAGGGGCATCCTATATTCATGTAGCTGCGCCATGCCCTACAGGTTGGGGTATAGCCAGTAGTGATACTGTGGAAATAGCTAGAGAGGCTATTGAATGCGGCTTATGGTATTTGGCGGAGTACGAGAATGGCAACTATACACTTAATAAAGAAGTAAAGACTTTCTCCAGCATTGAGGCATACCTAAAAAAACAAAGTCGTTTTAAGCATTTATCAGAGGAAGATATTCGGATCATAGAGGAACAAAGAGATCTTAAATGGCAAGAATTAAATAAGCGTATTGCTAAATAGTCTGCTTACAGTTTGTACTAACTACGCTAATGGCAGCACTTTAAAATATAGTATAGGAATGAGCAAGTATTAATAACAATAAAAATGGAAACCGGTCTAGTCTAATAACTGTAATGGCTAAGGCGGTTTCCAATATGAATTACAAAACTCTTTTTTATAATTATTGAGCAATTGAAAAGGCATATGTATACCTATAAGATAAAATTGGCTTATCTATGCAATAAAAGAAATTACTTGACGATTAAGACATTTTTAGAGATAAGAAAGGGTTAGTAAGTTGTTAACAAGATATGGGGAAATGTGGATAAAAAAGAGGCTTTTTTTGCACAAAATGGGGATAAAGTCAGTTGATAAATTGTGGATAAAAAAGTAGTAGAAAAAAACATAAAAAAGTGTTGACGAGTCTCATTTTGTAGTGTAATATTAAACAAGTCAGCGGCAAAAAGCCAAAGACAAAAACAGGCATTAAGCCTTGATACAAATGAACTTTGAAAACAAAATAGTAACTATAAAACCAGTCGATTCATAGTTTCTTTTAAAGAAACTTACAATCAGTACAACTTGTACTAAGTAAAATAGTCAGTAGTAGAGATACTACACGGACAAACTTTTTGATGAGAGTTTGATCCTGGCTCAGGATGAACGCTGGCGGCGTGCTTAACACA
>JAEXBC010000480.1 GCA_023457875.1 Bacillota bacterium
CTTCTATGCTCCGCAATGTGAAGGTGCTTTAGCATGGGACGATCCTGCTTTAGGTATTGACTGGCATATTCCTACTGATAAAATTGTATTGTCGGAGAAAGATAGACATCATGAGCTTCTAAAAGATGCTTCTTGGCTATTCGATTATAATGAAAATCTATATTAAATCATGAATATTCTAGTAACCGGGGCCAACGGATAACTTGGTAATGAGATGCGCCGTGTGTCGGAGCATAATATTTTCACCGATGTAGCATAACTGGACATCACTTCTTGCAATGCCTCTATCACTTGGTCTGCGTGTCAGGTTCACGTCATTAGTCAATTGTGCCGCTTATACCAGCTAGGATTAGGTGGGAAATGCTGCTGAAACAGCGAACTTGTTGAATAATAAAGCTGTGAGAAACTTAGCCTTCGTAGCTAAGGAAACAGATGCTACACTAATTCATGCATCTACCGGTTACGTTTTTAAAGGCGACCGGAACATTCTCTTTCGTCAAGAATGGGAAGCATCCTTTATTGTCCGGTCAGACAAAGTTGACGAGCGAACATAGCATTCAGCAAGTAGCTTGCCGTTACCTGATCCTCCGTGCGGTCTGAATTTATTCTCCGTCCGGTGAAAAAAACGTTAAGACCATGCAACAGCTTACAGCAGATAGAGATGTCCAGAAAGTCGTTTTGATTAGGTGGACCGTCTACTAATGTCGGAGACTTGGCTGTTGTGATCTGTCAACTGATAGAAGACGGTGAAATGGTATTTGGATAACCAGGAGTGGGCGGACCAAATCACGAGCGGAGAGTGTGAGAAGTACTATGAGGGGATGTATGAGAATAGGTAAAATAGGAAAATGACAGAAGAATATATACTAAGTAATATTATAATTTGATGGAAGCTACATCAAATAACAAACGTATAGCTAGAAACACATTGCTTCTCTACTTTCGTATGATACTTTTAATGGTGATATCACTATATACAAGTAGAGTGGTTATTGAAGTATTGGGAGTAATAGATTTTGGTATATTTAATGTAGTTGGAGGTCTTGTAGCTATGTTAGGCGCACTTAATGGATCTATGGCTATAGCTGTGCAGCGCTATTTGTCTTTCGAAATAGGTAAAGGTAGCGAAGAAGGGATAAAACGTATTTTTAGTATGTCTATCATAGCTCATGTTATCATAAGTTTATTGGTTTTTATCTTAGCAGAAACTGTTGGGTGCTGGTTTTTGGAGAATAAGATTAATATTCCAGCAGATCGTTATGATGCAGCTATGTGGGTGTTTCACTGTGTGGTTGTTGCCTGTTTGTTTACGATTGTACAAATACCCTATAATGCTATTATATTAGCAAAAGAAAAAATGGGTGCTTTTGCCTATATTAGTATTTTAGAAGTTATTCTAAAACTAGGCATCGCATTTATGCTCTTGATAGGAAATCTAGATAAGTTAAAGTTATATGGAATACTTACTGCAGCTACTACAATTCTAGTTACTATAGTATATAGAGTATACTGTATTAAGAAATTTCAAGAGGCTAGATTTAAGTTCATATGGGATAAAAAAATAATAAAAGAACTCACAAGTTTTGCCGGATGGAGTATGATGGGACAATTGGCATGGGCATTTACTGGTCAAGGAGTAAATATTATATTGAATATATTTTTCGGTCCATCTGTTAATGCAGCTCGTGGATTATCAGAACAGGTAAATGGAGCGGTTAGTCGTTTTATCTCTAATTTTCAAATGGCTGTCAATCCGCATTAGATTAAACAATATGCTGCTGATGATTTGCGTGAGATGAATATATTGTTGTTTAGTAGTACTCGATTTTCTTTCTATTTGCTGTTATCTCTCTCGTTACCTATAATCTTTGAGATAGATTTTATACTAAATGTATGGCTCAAGGAGGTACCTGAATATACTGCAATGTTCTGTCGAATTGTTTTAATAAACTCCTTGGTTATGGTTTTATCAAATTTATTGGCTACAGTAGCGCAGGCTTATGGAAGAATAAGAAGATATCAGACTATTGTTTCTATTATATTATTTCTCAATTTTCCATTCTCATATTTAATTTTGTATTTAGGTGGAAGTCCTCAGACATCAATGTATGTATATTTTGTAATATCTGTTGTACTATTATTTGTTCGTCTATTATTAACTCGTCCTATGATTCAACTCCGTATAAAAGAATATTTTATAAATGTAATTATTCCAGTTATCAAAGTCAGTATTATTTCAGTAATCGTTCCAATATTTATTTATAAGATTATGGAGGATACTGTATTGCGCTTTTTTATACTGGGATCTACCTCTGCTATATTAGTGGTTGTTTCATCTTATCTATTCGGAATAACGGTAAAGGAGCGTTTGATGATTAGTAAGTTAGTATATAAAATAATTAAACGGAATGTTAAATAAGAAATCGCACTCAACAGCAACTATTACTTGGATTACATATCCTAATTTTGGCACCTATTTACAAGCTTATGCTTTGCAACAATATATTATTTCGTTAGGGTATGATAATTCAATCATTGATGATGCTACTATTATAGAATCTTATTCCTTGGGAAAAGATACTTGGAAGCAAAAACTTAAAATTAAGATTAAGCTTTTGTCTAAATCTTTTCGAGAGTTACAAAGAGCGCAAAAAATATCTTTTGCATCATATAATAAATTTAAGCGGGAGTACCTTTTTATAGACTATAATACATTGCCATTGAGTTTTTTAGATACGAGGTATAATACCTATATATGTGGTAGTGATCAAATTTGGAATCCATTCTCTTTAGGATATCCGAACAGTTCATTTTTTTATGCTGATTTTACTTATAAAAAGAAAATTGCATATGCACCAAGTATTGGAGTATCACAAATACCACAAAAATATGAAAGACGTTTTGCAGATTTAATTTCTAACTTTAGATTCCTTTCTGCTCGTGAGGAACAAGGGCGAAATATAATGAGTAAATTAACGAAAAAGGAGATTGTTAAAGTTGTAGATCCTACGTTATTGCTCTGTCAAAATGATTGGAATGAGCTTTTAAAAACTAATAGTGATTCTGAGCCTTATGTATTAGTTTACTTACTTACTCCTAATAACAAATATCTTAATGCAGCTAAATCATTTGCTCATCAGCATGGATTGCCATTAAAGATTGTATTTCTTCATTCTGGGTATTATTCAGAGGCAGATGAACTGATTTTAGGTGGTCCAATAGAATTTTTGCAGGCAATTAATAATGCGAGCTATCTTTTCACTGATTCATTTCATGGGAGTATTTTTGCATCCATATTTCATGTACAATTTGTCACATTTCGTAGATTTCAGAATGTTGCAACAAGTCAGAATTCTCGCATAGAGAACCTTCTTTCAATGATGAATATACCTGAAAGATTAATTGGAGAAGATGATTTATGCCGAATTGCACATCTTAATCCAATAGACTTTGTTCAGCTAGAAAATTCTATATCACCATTTATTTTAAAGTCAAAGCAGTATCTTAGTACTGCTTTAGCATAAAGAGTAGGGGTATGAAAGAAATATGTCCTAAAGAAAAGTGCACTGGATGCTCGTCTTGTTATAATGCATGCAAACATAAAGCCATTGAAATGAAAGCTGATACTTATGGTTTTATTTATCCTGTAGTCAAGCAAAATCAGTGTATTGATTGTGGTTTGTGTCAAAAAGTTTGTCCGGTAAATTATCCCCAACAATTGCTTTATCCTAACGATTGTTATGCTACTACATTGCAAGAGGAAAATGATTTAATGAAAAGTGCATCAGGCGGTGCGGCGACTGCTTTCATGCGTAAATTTATCAATCAGGAGGGCATTGTGTATGGTTGTACAGGTGAGGATATTTATCATGTACATCATATTCGTATAGATTCAATTATTGACATCGAAAAATTGCGTGGTTCGAAATATGTACAGAGCGATATAAGTGATACATATAGCCAAGTATTAGCTGATATAAAGTTAGACAAATCAGTCTTGTATATAGGAACTCCTTGCCAAATTGCTGGTCTAAGGGCCTTTTTAAGAAAAGATTATGAGAAGTTGTTTTTAGTAGATCTAGTTTGCCATGGAGTACCTTCACAGAAAATGCTTACTGATAATATTCATTGCTATACACGAGAATCAAACGGGAAGGATCTAAAAGTCTCCTTTCGGCGTAAGTTGATCACTAAGAAGTCATCATCCATACTCAATTCTGCAAGAATTGAGTATGGATGGTTTTTACAAACTCCTTCCAAATCAATCATAGAAAAGACGTTTTTCAAGGATAGTTACATGCTTGGTTTTCTCTCATGTCTGACCTTTAGGGAGTCCTGTTATTCATGTCGCTATGCAACTTCTGCAAGGATATCAGATATTACAATGGCTGATTTTTGGGGGTTGGGTAGGGA
>JAEXBC010000481.1 GCA_023457875.1 Bacillota bacterium
GAAAATGTAATGAACTATGGGTGTTTGGTGGAGTAATAAGTAAAGGTATGGCCCGAGAGATTGGTATTGCATCAAAAAGACGAATGAAGATTAAATGGTTCAATGCAAAACTTGAGGAGGTGGATGCTTATGCTTAACTTCACTCTTTATACAGCAAATTGTGTCGGTAACAGTGCTAACTGCTTATATCCAAATCAATGTGTCATTACCGATAAAGATTCATTTATAGCAGCAACAAAAAATGATCATGTGATGGCTAAGTTTAAAAATGATTATCGAAGTGTAGACAATTTTCTTGAGTCAGATAATGTATCTCTAGATTTAGACAATGACCATTCAGATAACGAGAAAGATTGGCTTACTCCACTTGATGTAGCACTAGCAATGCCTGGTGTTTTCTTTGTTGCTGCCTTTAGTAGAAACCACATGAAACAAAAAGGAAGCAAAACGCCAAGACCAAGATTTCATGTGTTCTTTCCCATAGAGCCAATGACAAATGGCGCAGAATATACGGAACTTAAAAAGAGAATTGCTTTATTCTTTCCGTACTTTGATTCCAACGCACTAGATTGCGCAAGGTTCTTTTTTGGAACAGATGATGTAGAAGTGGAAATCTATGATGGTGATACAAATATTGTGGATTTTCTTGATACGGATGATTTTGCAGAGTTTAATGCGGCACTAGAAACCGTGCAAGAAGGTAGTCGTAATAGTACCATGAGCCACATTGCAGGAAAACTCATCAAACGATATGGAAATACAGAGGACTCCTATTCCTTGTTTTTAAAGCAAGCGGATAAATGCAATCCACCACTTCCGGAAAATGAATTAAACGTGATATGGAATAGTGCTACCAAATTTGGCGTAAAGGTGTCATCTGAAGATGGGTATATTCCACCAGAACTATATAACAGCAATTATGAATTAAAGCCTGAAGACTACTCAGATGTTGGACAGGCTACTGTTCTTGCAAGAGAGTATGAAGGTTTGATTCGCTTTTCCCCATCTACAGATTTTCTTGTTTACAACGATAGCTTTTGGGAGGAATCCAAGCCAAAGTCACAGGGTATATCACAAGATTTAACAGAGCGTCAATTGGCTGAGGCAGAAGTTGAGATTCAAAAAGCAATGGAAGAACTCATGCAAAATGGTGGAATGGAAATATTGGCATCAGTTGGTGCAAAAAAGGCAGTGCAAATGTTTAATAAACAACAATCTTGTAGCTTTGATAAGTATCAAGCAGCACTGGAATATAAAAAGTTTGCAATTAAACGTAGAGATTCAAAGTACATTGCGGCAACGCTAAAAGAGGCAATCCCAATGTTGGAAATTGAGCAGAATGCTTTAGATGCAGATGAGTTTTTACTTAATACGCCATCTTTAACTTATGACTTAAGACGAGGACTTGTTTCTCCATTAGAGCATAATCCACAGCATTTTATTACAAAGCAAACAACCGTTGATCCTGATAATGCAGGTAGTGATATATGGGAATCAGCACTTAACACCTTCTTTCAAAATGATAAAGACTTAATTTCTTATGTACAACGAATGGTTGGCTTATCTGCAATTGGAAAAGTATATGTGGAGGCTTTAATCATTGCTTATGGAGAAGGGCGAAATGGTAAGTCTACCTTTTGGAATGTTATCGCAAGAGTTCTTGGTTCTTATTCTGGGAATATTTCTGCTGATATGTTGACCGTTGGATGTCGTAGAAACGTAAAGCCAGAACTTGCAGAGGCAAAAGGTAAAAGAATGTTAATTGCTGCAGAACTAGAAGAAGGGATGCGTTTAAATACAGCAAACGTAAAGCAGCTATGTTCTACAGATGAAATATACGCAGAAAAGAAATATAAAGCACCATTTTCGTATGTTCCCACACATACCCTTGTGTTGTATACCAATCACCTACCAAAGGTCGGGGCGATTGACAAAGGTACATGGCGAAGACTCCTTGTTATCCCATTTGATGCGAAGATTGAAGGTAGTGAGGATATAAAGAACTATGCAGATTATTTAACCATGCAAGCAGGTGGAGCAGTGCTGTCTTGGGTGATTGAAGGTGCAAGAATGGTAATTGAAGAAAATTACAAAATTGATCCTCCAAAGAAAGTGCTTGATGCTATTGAGAGTTACAAAGAAAACAATGACTGGCTTTCTTATTTTCTACTAGAGCGTTGTGAGGTGGATGAATCTTTTGTTGCAAAATCGGGAGAGGTTTATAACGAGTATCGTATGTTTTGCAACCAAGTGGGCGAGTTTACTCGCAGTACAGCAGATTTCTATACTGCTTTGGAAACTGCAGATTTTAAAAGATTTAGAAATGCAAAAGGCAGTCATATCAAAGGTTTAAGGCTAAAAAGCGACTTTTTGCAAGAGGAAGATTAGCCTTATTATGTAGGTCTATGTAACTTATATATATAACTTTTATATAGAGATAAATAAATAATTATATATATAGAGTTATAGAACTAGCATACATAGACCTGCATACCCATAAAAAACAGCATTGATGGAGGTAGCGAATATGCGAGAAAAAGAAATAGAACAAAAGCTTGTAAAAGCAGTAAAAGCAGTAGACGGTTTGTGTATTAAGTTTACATCTCCTGGTATGGATGGTGTTCCTGATAGATTGGTTCTTATGACGGGTGGGAAACTTGCATTTATAGAATTAAAGGCTACAGGCAAAAAGCCTAGGCCATTGCAGATAAAAAGAATGGAGCAATTAAAAAGGTTAGGTTTTCTCTGTTTTGTCCTTGATGATATAGAGTTGATTGGAGGAATGTTAGATGAAATTAAAAGTCAAATGTGATTTTTGTGGTGAACCTATTAAAGATGTAAAAAAGCATTTAGGTAGAAATAAACATTTTTTCTGTAGTAGAGATTGCTATAAGCAATTTAAAACAAAAAAGCAAGAAGTTGAATGCGATTGGTGTGGAAATATTTTTTTGAAGAAAGGATCAGATATAAAAAGAAGTAAGCATAATTATTGTTCACAGGAGTGCTCTAGATCATTTGTAAGATGGACCGGTAAAACAAATCGTTCTCCAAAAGTAAATGGTGTGGAAATTCATAGAGCCATAATGGAGGATTTTATTGGTAGAGACTTGCATTCGGATGAGGAAGTACACCATATTGATTTTAATCATTCTAATAATAAAATAAATAATCTTGTAATTCTTTCAAAGAGTAAACATGCAGCTATTCATGCGAGAAGAAAGGAGCGAGATGTTCATGGGAAATTTATTAAAAAAAAGCAAGATGTATGATTATCAAACCTATGCTAGTGAATATATTGTTAGTCACTCTACAGCTGCTGTGTTTTTGGAATGTGGATTAGGTAAAACGGTAATTACACTAACGGCGATCAATGAGCTTATGTTTAATGAATTTGAAGTAAGAAAAGTACTTGTTATAAGCCCATTAAGAGTCGGGTTAAGTGTATGGAAACAGGAATGTAATAAATGGGAGCACCTGAAAAACATTAAATGTTCCATTGCAATTGGAGATGAGAGTAGAAGAATAGAGGCTTTAATGACACAGGCGGATATATACATTATCAATCGTGAGAACGTTGATTGGTTAATTACAAATAGTGGTCATCCCTTTGACTTTGATATGGTTGTCATTGATGAATTATCTTCTTTTAAATCAGCATCGGCAAAACGATTTAAAAGTTTACTAAAAGTAAGACCAAAGGTAAAAAGAATTGTTGGACTTACCGGTACACCAAGTAGTAATGGATTAATGGATTTATGGGCAGAGTTTCGATTGCTGGATATGGGAGAGCGACTTGGAAGGTTTATTACTCATTATCGTAATAACTACTTTGAGCCAGATAAACGAAATGGGCAAATGGTTTTTTCTTATAAACCAAGAGTAGGTGCAGAAGATGCCATTTATCGATTGATATCAGACATTACCATTTCAATGAAATCAGCAGATTACTTGATAATGCCAGAATGCATTATGAATGAAGTGGTAGTTCAATTATCGGAGAAAGAGAGAAAACAATATGATTCATTAAAGAAAGATATGATTTTATCTTTAGATGATAGTGAAATTGATGCAGTAAATGCTGCAGCTCTTTCCGGAAAACTTCTACAAATGGCAAATGGTGCTGTGTATGATGAGGACAGTAATGTGATTTACATACATAACCAAAAGCTAGAGGCACTAGAAGATTTAATAGAAGGTGCTAATGGTAAGCCAATTTTAATTGCTTATTGGTATAACCACGATTTAACGAGAATCAAAGAGAAGTTTAAGGTTCGTGAAATTAAATCCTCAAAGGATATTGTGGATTGGAATGATGGAACGATACCAATTGGTGTAATTCATCCTGCAAGTGCGGGTCATGGTTTAAATCTTCAAAGTGGTGGTTCTACTCTTATATGGTTTGGTCTTACTTGGAGTTTGGAACTTTATCAGCAAACCAATGCCAGACTTTATAGGCAAGGACAAAATGAAACAGTAGTAATTCATCACATTATTACAAAGGACACAATTGATGAAGATGTTATGCGAGCATTAAAAGCAAAGGAGAAAACACAGTCGGATTTAATTGATGCTGTAAGAGCAGAACTGGAGGTAGAATAAATGAACACAAAAGAATATTTATCACAGGCATTTCGTCTGAATGAACGAATAAATAGTAAATTGGAACAGATACAATCCTTAAATGATTTAGCCACGAACTGTTCAGCAGTGATAAGTGATATGCCAAGAAACCCTAATCGTGGTGGATCTCCTATGGCAGATGCCATTATAAAAATTATTAGTCTTCAAGAGGAGATCAATGATGATATAGATAAGATGGTTGATTTAAAAAGAGAGTTAGTTAGTGTTGTTAAAGAAGTGAAAGATGTCGAGTGTCAAATTCTTTTAGAACTTAGATATTTGTGTTTTCATTCTTGGGAAGATATAGCGGTAGAGATGGGATACACAGTAAGAAACATTCACTATCTTCATAAGCAGGCACTTCGATTATTAGTAGTACCAAAATAAAAGTTTGCACTGTTTTGCACTGTTTTTCACAGGGGTCTGTGTGTTATTATATACTTAGGAAAAAAGAATAAAAGACTAAGCCTTGTAGGAGAAATCCCACAGGGCTTTTCTTATGTACCAAAGGAGGTGGAGAAAATGCCAAGGAAACCTAAGCGACCTTGTTCACATCCCGGATGTCCTGAACTGACAGAAGGTCGATATTGTGAACAACACGAAAAACAAGAAAACAAACGCTACGAGAAGTATGACAGAGATCCTGCTGTACGCCGTAGGTATGGTAGAGTGTGGAAACGTATTAGAGATAAGTATGTGTTATCCCATCCAATCTGTGAGAGGTGCTTGGAGAAAGGTGTTCTTGTACCAACAGAGGAAGTCCATCATAAGTTACCCCTATCGCAAGGTGGAACACATGATAAAAATAATTTAATAGCACTTTGCAAAGAGTGTCATGCAAGGATTCATGCAGAAAATGGAGATAGATGGAACACCCGGTAGGGGAGGTCGAATCTCCGTTATGGGTCCTTTGTGCAACGGGCGTGGGGTCTTACGCAGGAAGAAGGCGAAATCAAAAGGGTAATAAAGGACGGTGAAATCAAATGCCAACAAAATCGAATAATGTAGGTGGCCGTGGT
>JAEXBC010000482.1 GCA_023457875.1 Bacillota bacterium
TTTTCTATTTGCTGCGTAAATAGGGGGATCATTAATCGGTCTAGTTCTTCGCTTAAAAGAAGTACCTCTGGAGAGAGAAGGTCATAATGGTTTTCGGCAATAGCGTAAGCTAATTTTTTCTTTAAGGTTGAAATATGAGTAAGGGTTGGCGTTTCCATAGAAATAAAGGCCTCTCTTTTTATATAGCGACTTGTTGTCAAATTTGATGACTACTATATTGTATGAAAAACGCAGCAAAAAAGTGAGAGATGTTTTGATAATAATTGGTATAAAAGTAAAATCTTAAGAATAGTATGTTAAAGGTAGACAAACCTGTTAAAGAACAAACAGAGAAAATAAAGGATAAGGAGAGGGTAGTAATGGTAGAACACATTTTAGAAAATAACGAGGTTGTACTGATTGGAAAAGTAGTAAGTGATATTAAATTTAGCCATAAAGTATATGGCGAGGGCTTTTATACCTTTGAAATAGAAGTACCTCGGTTAAGCAGTAGTGCTGATATTTTGCCAGTCACTATTTCTGAAAGAATACTACCATCTATTGGGAATATACAAGGAAAAGTACTAGAGGTATTAGGTCAATTTCGGTCTTATAATCAATATGAAGAAGGAAAAAACAGGTTGATTTTAACTGTATTTATACTTGAAGCAAAAGAAGTTGGGGAACAGGAATTGGCCAAGAATAAAAATTATGTCTATTTAAACGGATATGTATGTAAAGAAGCCATTTATCGCACCACACCCTTTGGTAGAGAAATAACGGATATATTGATGGCTGTGAATAGATCTTACCATAAATCTGATTATATCCCTTGCATTACCTGGGGCAGAAATGCAAGATTTGCTCAGAATTTGGCAGTGGGCGAGCATATACAGGTGTGGGGTCGCATTCAAAGTAGAACCTACCAAAAGAAATTAGAGACAGGGGAGATTGCCACTAAAGTAGCCTATGAAGTGTCCATAAGCAAAATGGAAGCTATTGATAGTAGTGGGGAGCAATTACATAGTATAAAAGACCTTACAGAAGGGAAAGATGAGTAAAAGGATTTAAATAGATCAACAAGGAAGAAGCTAGTTTTAATAGCTTCTTTTTTGGTGAACAAAAATTTTGAATATGTATAGCTTATTTTCAGAGATATGATATAATATAGAAGAATAAATAAATAGGAAAAAACATATAAAAGTGTAATTATAAGGAAATAATAACAAATGGAATATACAGTCATTAGGCAAAAAAGAAAGACTTTCGCGATAACAGTTAATGATCACCTACAAGTGATTGTTAAGGTGCCTAAGTATCTGGCGAAGAGAGACATCCAGCAGTTGATGACAGAACATGAAGCGTGGATTCAAAAAACCATTGAGCAAAAAAAAGCACATATCGAAAGTAATGATTGGTTCAAAACAGGACAAATTCTTTACTTTGGACAGTGTTTCTTGGTAAAATGTGAAGAGGGAGCTAGTCAAGTGCCCCATGTTTCCTTCGAGCCGGAAAAAGGCTTTACGGTTTGGTCAAAGAAAGAAGAAGAGGCAAGACACTTAATGGCGCATTATTATAGAGAAGAGGCAAAGAGCTATTTAACAGAACTGACTAAGAAGTATGGGCAAATGATAGGTGTAAATTATCAAAAAATCACCATCAGAAATCAAACGACTAGGTGGGGAAGCTGCTCTACTAGAGGTAATTTGTCTTATAATTTAAAATTACTGTGTGCACCTTCCGAAATGATTGAATATGTGGTATTACATGAAGTCATGCATTTAAAGTATTTTAATCATAGTGAGGCTTTCTGGAAGGCGATTGAAGAAGTTATGCCAAATTATCGTCATGCTGTGTACTATTTTAGGAAATTCGGGCGAAACTTTATAATATGATAAGTGGATATCTAAGGAGGCAATTAGATGGAAAATGGACTTGTCCAAGTTTACTATGGAAATGGTAAAGGGAAAACGACAGCAGCTGTTGGATTAGGTATTAGAGCTTTGGGAAATGAGTATAAAGTGATTATGATACAATTTTTGAAAAGTGATTTGTCGGGAGAGTGCCGAATTCTTAAGGATTTAGAACCGTATTTTAAAGTGTTTCATTTTGAGAAAAAGAGAGATTTTACTTGGGAGCTTTCAGAAGAGGAAAAACAAGAACTTAGAAGTGAGACCAGCAATGCACTCAAGTTTGCTAGTAAGGTACTAGATACAGGTGAATGCGATGTGCTCATTTTGGATGAGATCTTAAACTCACTTGAGGTTGGCGTTACCACAGAAGAAGATATATGTCATTTGATTGACAATAAGTCAGATGATGTAGAATTAATTCTTACAGGACGAAAGCTTCCAATAAGTATTGCTGAAAAAGCACATTATATCAGCCGCATAGATGATGTTAAGCACCCCATGAAGCAGGGAACAGCTGCTAGAAGTGGCATTGAATATTAAAAAAGGTTCTATGACCTATCGTGGTCATAGAACCTTTTTAATGATCTCAATCCGTTTGAAAAATGGATGGGTTATTTGGAATTTAACAAGTGTTCCA
>JAEXBC010000483.1 GCA_023457875.1 Bacillota bacterium
TATCTCAGTTGTTTCGTTGATAAATAGAGTATATGTAAAAATTAATCGAATATTGAAATGAGAAAGGTGGGGTTAATTACAATTTCCAGTGTCCCTAATTATGGATCGGTGCTGCAAGCTTATGCCACTCAGATAGTTCTAGAAAGTATGGGAATCGATTGTAAAATTATTAATTATGATTTTCCTAATATTTGGCAATTTGAGCAGGGTGCAAAGCCTTTATCTTTGAAATATAAAATTGGTGTTGCTCTTGGGTTAAAGTCGCATCATCAAAAGCAAAAGCAATTGAACAAATTCAAACAGAGAAATTTCAATTATACGAAGCGATTTAGGGATTTTGAATCGCTGCAAAGAGAAGATTGGAGCAGTTACGATACTGTTGCTGTTGGGAGTGATCAGGTATGGAATCCACGATTTACTTATGGGGATCCAGCTTTTATGTTATCATTTGTTCCAGATAATGTTAAAAGAATATCTTTATCCTCCAGCTTTGCATGTAATTTGTTGCAACAGCAATACAAGGAAGTCTTTAAGAAACAATTAAGTAAATTTTATGCTTTATCTATTCGAGAAAAAAATGGTCTTACTATTATAAAAGAAGAACTTGGAATAGACAAAGAAGTTGCTGTTTTACTTGACCCCACCCTGCTTCTTTCAAAAGATGAATGGCTAAAGAAAGTACCTCGTTCTTTATTTAAAAAGCAAAAAAAATATATTGTGCTTTATGGATTATATTATGCATTTGACTCTAGACCGTATATATACGAGGTATTACAGCATTATGCGATAAAATACAATTACGATATATTAGCGCTAGAAGGATATGCGCCAATTGCGGGTGTTAATATAATCGATAAAACTTCTGCCACGTTGGAGGAATTTATAGATATTTTCGCAAATGCCGATTTAGTCATTACTTCTTCCTTTCATGGAACGGCATTTGCTCTTAATTTTGGTATTCCATTGGTTTCCATTGTGCCTGAAGGTGGAAGCGATGATCGCCAAACAACATTATGTAATCTTTTAGGTGCGGATTCTTGTATAATTTCTGTTAATAATCAGTGTGCACTTTTGCCATTACTGCCTATTTACACCAAAAGTGAGGTAGCAATCTGCTTGGAGCAGCATAGAGTTCACAGTCTTCATTGGATAAAAGAGCATATTTAATATAAATTCTAAATAATGTCTTCTGCAGATCATATTTTTTTATATTTTTTTTTATATTTATGCTTAGTCTGTTGTGATATAGTAACAAGGGCAGAGCGCACAGATTATAGGCGATTGTACACGAAAATATTTACTATACTTTCGGTGATTGCTTATGTAACAGTTGAGGGATTCAGATATGGTCGTGGAGTAGACTATTTTGGTTACGGTCCAATGTATATTCATTGTTTTACTAGAACTACAGAACAACCAGCATTTGACTTTTTGATGAGGGCTATTAAAAGTATTGATATATCTGTAAGTTTACCATACGGTATTTGTTTTCATGCTTATGCGCTAATTTTCATAACTTGTCTGTTTAAGTTGTATAGGAGATTCTGCTACGAATCTAAGTATTTTCTTCTCTTTGCATGTTTTGCAACACTCTATATGACAGAGTGGACTATTCGCCAAGGAGTATCTATGAGTTTTGTATTAACTGGTATCTATTTTTTACTAAAAAAGAACTATTATATCGCAGGATTATTTGGTTTGTTTGCTATTTTTACTCATTTTGGTAATACTGTGTCTATTGTAATTATTGTGATGTTTTTTTTCTTCTTAAATAAAAAACCTTTACCAGTTTTTGTCACTATACCGGTATTTATTATTATGCAGAATGCCTTTGAAATATTAATGCCTTTTATGAAAACTTATATACAGAGTCTTGACTTGTCAATACTTGGAGGTAGTTTTCAAGGATATATTAATAATTATGATCGGCTGCTGGGAACCGAAGCGATTAGTGCCGTTGCTGATGAATGGGCCCGCAGTTCGTTTACTCAATTAGCGACTACTTTGTATTATAGCGGATTAATATTGGTTGGTTATTATTTGCATAAAATAAAGCCTGATAAAGTCTTCATTTACAATTGCTTTGTTGTTGGTATAATGATTATAGAACCATTTAGGCTAATAGGTAATTTGACTCGTGTATTTGTTCTCCTATCTATATTATGGTTTATTCCATTTTCTATGGCTACATACTATTATAAGATGTTGAAGAAATTTAGATGTTTTCAGTTAGCCTATTGGGTTGTGATAGCTTATTTAGTGATGTATTATGGTCGTTATGTTTTCTTAAACCCTTCAGCTACGTACGTTTGGAATATTATAAAATAAAAATATGATTACGACAAAGATGGAGCTTAATGTATGTCTTAAACAGGAATCAATAAGATATATAAAATATAATTGGCGAGAACGTATTATTACATGGTTCAGTTATGATAAAGATATACCACTTTGGAATTACCAGAAGCTATTACGAAAGACAGAGTATCATTATAATAATAGGAAGAGCGGTATTCTTCATCGTGTTATGTATATTTATTATAGAAGAAAAAAAAATAAACTTGGAACCATCCTGAGCATTGAAATGTGGGAAAACTCTTTTGATATAGGGCTCCGTATACATCATGCAGGTAATATTGTGGTAAATGGAAATGCTCGAATAGGAAAAAACTGTGTGCTCCACGGTAGCAATTGTATAGGTAATGACGGAAAGTCTCTTACAGCTCCTATGATAGGAGATAATGTTGTTATTGGTGTTGGAGCTAAAATTATTGGAGGTATTACAATTGCAGATAATATCAAAATTGCTGCTGGCGCAGTTGTTATATCATCATTTATGGAACCTGGTATAACAATAGCTGGGATCCCTGCAAAAAGAGTGAAATAATTAATAGATTGAATGTTAATATTATTGTGTCATTATACAACGTTGAAATGTATATAGATCGTTAAATAAAAACTTTTCTTTGCCAGACATAGAGGATGTAGAAATTATTATGGTGGATGATGTCTCTCCAAATATTATCTTTGAATATGTGCAAAATATGCGGCTAGGGATAATCTCATTATAGTTGTTTATAAAATGAATACGGGCTAGGC
>JAEXBC010000484.1 GCA_023457875.1 Bacillota bacterium
CTAAGCCAACCTCTTCTGATTCCACTGGGTTGATAACATGCTTTTTAATCTTTAATAAGTCGTCCTTTGTTAATTCTCCGCTAATGATATATACCTTTGCTGTTTTAACAACAGGTTTTAAATTACTGTCAATGATACGAATACATTGTTCACAAGAATCAGCTCTTTGGTCATATTGGCCTCTTAAATAGCTTACTGCAAAAGCATAGCCATCATTGATTTCTATATTCTCTTCAAACAATATGTCTGATTGAGGTTCTGAAAAAATAGTATTGAGTGCTTTTTCATAAACCTCCTTTGTAATATGCTCAATGTCATATCTGTTTAGTATGCGCACGCTTTCGACAGCCTCTATATTCAAAAACGTTTTTAATTCTCTTTTCATACGATTAGCGTCTACATTAAAACCATCTTTCTTCTCTACATATACTCTGAAAACACTCATGGTGGTTCCCCTTTCGTAAGAATTAACCTTATTTAACTACCTAAAGATTATCATAGTTTATTTAGAGCGTCAACGATTTTATCGAACAATTTTTATTATATTTTTTTTATAGTTCGTTTATTCCCGAATAATTATATAATTTTTTTGGGAGAAAGTTAAATTTATTTTACTTTTATAGGATATTTTCTGGCCCTTTTTGTGATAACTACACTTTATAATGAACATTTTTGAAATGCCAATCAAACCTTCCAACATATTGTTCGGATTTTTACATTATTGTTTACAGCAAAAAAAAAGAATGTATTAATGAAGTCATTCTTCATGATATACATTCCCTTATATATTCTCTTATATATTCTCTTCTATATTCTCTTACATCTATTTCGTAGCCTATGAACCACTTAACATTTCCTTCATCTTTTTTAAGATTCTTTTTTCAATACGCGAGACTTGTACTTGTGAAACATCCAAGGTATTGGCTATTTCTATCTGGGTACGATCTTCAAAATAGCGCATTGTAATAATCTCTCTTTCGATAGGTAGTAGTCTTTGAATAAGCTCTGTTAGAATGATTTTATCCACTAAACTATTTTGAAACATTGGCGTTTCATCTATTTTTTCAGATAAGGTAATGGGTTTTCCATCACCTTGATAAATAATAGAACTTAATGATTCTACCTCAGCATTTGATTCCATAGCCACAACAACATCTTCTATTTGAATGTCTAAGCCTGCTGCAATTTCACTAATCGTAGGCTCTCTATTAAATTCCTTCATCAGTTCTTCTTTAATGAGTCTTACCTTATAGGCTGTTTCTTTTAATGAACGACTCACCTTAATCATGCCATCATCCCTAAGAAAGCGTTTAATCTCTCCCACAATCATAGGTACAGCATAGGTTGAAAATTTAACATTAAAGTTTAAATCAAACTTGTCAATACTTTTTAATAAGCCTATACTTCCGATTTGAAACAAATCTTCCATATCATATCCTCTATTACTAAACCTTCTTACCAAGCTCCAGACAAGTCCTACATTCTCTGCCACCAAAGTGTTTTTTGCACTTTCATCTCCACGCTGGGCACGTTGTATGAGTTCTAAGGTATGATCCATGATATCCCACCTTTTCTACGGGCTTAATCCGCAAGAATTCTTTTCATTTTTACAGTAGTACCTTTGCCCAATTGTGAGATAACTTCTACCTGATCCATCATTGACTGCATCACCGTAAAGCCTAGACCAGCTCGTTCTTCATCTAGCGAGGTGGTGTAAAGTGCAGCCATTGCTTCATCAACATTCGCTATTCCTTTTCCCTCATCAATTACTTCTATTTGCACCTGTCTGTCTTCATAAGCACAGTTAACTGTAATGAGGCCTTCTCTATTCTCATAACCGTGAATAATACAATTTGTAACCGCTTCTGAAATAGCCATCTTAATATCATATAGTTCTTCTACAGTAGGATCTAATTGTGAAATAAAAGCACTCACAGTGACCCTTGCAAATGCTTCATTGATGGAGCTGCTTTCAAATTGTATGTGTACTTTATTTTTCTTTGGCACCCTCTTGTCCCCCTTAGCTTAAACTTACGCAAAAGCTGCTACTGCACTTAGTGCATCTTCTTGATTTTCATATGCTTTCATTAATTTATAGATGCCAGATATCTTTAAAATATGTTCTACCTCTTTAGAAACATTATATAAACCGATGGTGCCTCCTCCTATTGCAACGCTTCGGTATCTGCCCATTAACATCCCTACTCCTGAACTATCCATAAAGTTCACATTTTCAAAATCAAATAGCAAATCTCTAGCCCTATTTCTTTGATACTCTCTTTCTACTACTTCTCTTATCTCTACGCAAGTATGATGATCAATCTCACCCTTTAATGCCACCACTAATGTCCTATTCACCATGCTAAATTCCATTTGCAAAGTAATGACCCTCCTTATCAAAATAATCTCTTAATAAGGATATCTCCATTTCCAGTAATTGTCAATAATTTTCCATATATTTACTTATCGGTTGATAATTGCATTGATACTCAACTTTCAGATAGTTTTTTCATTATTGTTCGAGTTTACTAAGTTCTTGCTGGGCTAAGTTTGCCTCATATGTTCCAGGATATTCTGAAGTCATTCGATTAAAGTAGCTTTGGGCACTTGTGGTGTTATTTAATCCCAAATCTGACATACCAAGATAATAGATGCACTTTCTTACCACATCCTCCGTTGGCTCAAAAACAAGGGCGGCTTCAAACTTAGTTTTTGCCTCCACATATTGACTTTGCAAATACATCTGATAGCCTTCATCATAAAGGGTCCTAGCTGCCTTCACATAACACGCCTCTTTAAGGGTCTGATACTGCGTCTTACTATTTTCATCCAATAAAGAAGGTGCAATATTATAGAGAAGGTTTGCTGCCCCAATATAATCGCTCTGTACAAGCGCTTCATTTGCTTCTATTAATTTTTCCTTTTGTAAATATCGGCTTACTTGCTGCTCATAGGTTTTCTTTTCTGATAAAAGTTGTTTATTGGTTGATTCTAACTCAGAAATTCTTACGCGCTCGTCCTTTAACATATCATCAAGCTGTTTCGCAAGCTGGGTTTGTTCCTCCGTTAATTTAGTGATTTGCCTCTCATAGCCTTTAACCTCGCTCGGTAAAATCAAATAACGATAGATGACAAACATGGAGAGAATACCAATCACTAAATACATCATAGAATACCTGAGCGTAACCCCACGTTCTATCACACGTATTGGCTTTATTTTTTTCTCAGGATGCGCCTTTGAAACATATTCAATGTCATAAGGCTGGATCGCTTCAGTATCTTTACTACTTAATTCGTGAAAATAGGCAAGGGCCTTCTGATGTCCTCTATCAATTAACAAAGTGGCTTTTATATGCTCATTTGCCTTATAAAATTGCTTGTCCTTTATATAGCACAATCCAAGAAGTACTTTTGCCTCCACCAAATGAGGATTAACACTCACAGCCTTTTTAAGGCGAATAATGGCTACATCCATGTTGTTTTGATTAAGGTATTCTAGTGCCTTATTATATAAATGAGTAGCTTCTTTGTAATTAACGAGTTTTTTCGGTTCTTTTTGTACCTGATCAATATAGGTTTGTGACAAAGTATCTTCTTTATCTAGCGATCGACTGATGATCCACTCTTTTAATGCTTCTCCAACCCTACCCACTTCAAATAAGATGAGTCCTAACAAATTCCTTGCAACTATATTATATTTATTGAGTTCAATAGCCTTTTCTAAATAGTGCATGGCTAATGATAAATCCCTTTGGGTAGCAGCACTATATCCTTTGTTATAGTATGCGTTACTTCTTTCAATGATTGGTTTAATCCACTCTACATCATGATGACACACACTACAAAAATGCATATGTTTTTCTTTATTTCCACAATAAGGGCAAATATACTCCATGGTGATTACTCCTTATCACTAATTTCTTTTGCTTGGTTAGTGTCATTACCTTTATTCACTTCTATTTTTCTAAATAAATCAATGATATCCGTCATATTTTCTTGAGTAATTTGCTGTTCTATGTGATTTACATTTAAAATGGGTTTAAATTTTTGAAGTTCTTTTTCAAAATTAATCATTTTTATCCTCTTTCCTTCACATAATAGTTAATTTATCATTATTTTACATTACCCCTACTTTATACTACAACTTAAACCACATATTATCAATATGATTCCTACATTTTCAGTATTTACTTTGAGCCTAAATATAGCTTTGGAACATTTATTTTGATAGTTGCTTGCCATAACTTGACAGGTTCATAAAAACAGAGTACCCTAAATATCAAAACAATGTGTCTAAACACAATAAATGAGGTGCCTAAATGCCTGAAAAAATTGATACCTGTTCTTGTACAGTCATTCATGAAGATCTTGTACAAGCTGCCCGTAAGCAAATGCTTCCTGCTGATGTCACAAGCAGTTTAGCACAGCTCTTTAAAATTTTCGGTGATCCTACACGTATTCATATGTTAAACGCCTTAAAAGTATCTGAAATGTGCGTTTGTGACTTAGCTGCTTGTCTAAACATGACACATTCTGCTATTTCTCATCAGCTTCGTGTCTTAAAAGCCTATAACTTAGTGAAGTCACGTAAGGAAGGAAAGGTGGTATACTATAGCTTAGCCGATATGCATGTC
>JAEXBC010000485.1 GCA_023457875.1 Bacillota bacterium
CTATGAGATACTGGGCAGCCAATGCAAGGCTTGGAGCAGATACCTTTTTTGCTGAGGAAGAGCTAGCAGCTTCAAAAAGATTGATGAATAAGCTTTGGAATGCCAGCAAGTTTTGTTTGATGCATCTAGAGGATTTTGATGCCAAAGGAGTGGATACGCATAAGATAGAATTATTGCCCATTGATAAGTGGATGCTAGAAAGGACAAAGGAAGGAATGGGTATAGCATCTAAGCACCTAGCGGGTTATGAGATAGGCCTAGCAAGACATACTATAGATGATTTGTTTTGGAAGGATTTTTGCGATGACTATCTTGAAATTGTTAAGGATAGACTCTATAAACCAGAGCTTCATGGAGAAAAGGAAAGAACTGCTGCCCAATATACACTCTATCATACCCTGTTAAACATCCTAAAGCTATATGCGATTTATATTCCTCATGAAACAGAATATATTTATCAAAGCTATTTTAGACAATATGAACAGGACCTTTCCTTACATCAAAGCCTCTGGCAAAAGGCAGAAAGCCTTGATGACTCACTGCTAGCGTTTGGTCTTTCTGTGAAGGAATGTATTGCTACAGTTCGTAAATACAAATCAGAGAATAACTTATCTATGAGGGCACAGATGGAAAGCTTCACCATCACCACGAAAAAGCAGTGTGCAGATTATTTTCATCAAGAGGAAAAGGACATTAAAGCATGCTGTAATATCAGTCAGCTTTATATAGAGGTGATATAGGGATACTATTTTGAAGGCTTATTCAAAGAAAGCTATCTAGTTGCCTCAAATCGCAAAATACAGTACACTTCTTCTATGAGGAGGAACACATATGGCAAGTATAAAAAGTAAAATATTTAGCAGCCTACTTCATGCAGTGGGGCTGAAGCAAAGCCTAGAGAAGGAAATGACAAAGGGAACTATTAATCGGAAGATAGATATGCCTAAGCCTCCTAAAATTTTAAAGAAGAAGCTAGATATAAAAATCAATCAAATAGAAGGCAAGAATGTTTTTATTCTTAGGAAAAAACATCATGTAACAAATCAGGTGATTTTGTATTTGCATGGGGGCGCCTATATTCATAATATCAATATTCAACATTGGCTGTTCTTAGAGTCATTAATAGAGGCATCAAACTGCACTATTATAGTTCCAGAGTATCCTTTGGCACCGAAGAACACCTATGAAGATGCTTTTAAAATGGTTGAACCACTTTATAAACAGTGGATAGCACAAAGAGGGGCAAATAATATGATTCTTATGGGTGACTCGGCAGGGGGTGGGTTTGCCTTGGCACTTGCAGAAAAGCTGAGGAAGGAATTTGTGCCCCAACCAGCGCACATTATATTATTATCTCCTTGGCTAGATATTAGTATGAATAATCCAGATATAAAGCTTGTGGATGGAAAAGACCCCCTTCTGGGAATAGAAGGCCTGCAGTTAGCAGGAAAGTCTTACGCCAAAGAAACGGATGTCAACCATTACTTGCTTAGCCCCATTAATGGCCCCATTGAAGGCTTGGGGGAAATAAGCCTGTTTATTGGAACCCATGAACTATTTATTGCTGATGCAAGAAAATTTAAGGCATTATGTGAGTCAAAAGGCATTTCTATCAACTACTTTGAGTATCAAGAAATGCCTCATGATTGGGTGCTGATGGGCTTCCCTGAATCCAAGCAAGCAATAAGCGAGATTATAAACTTAATTGGCTAAGGTCGATTGTCTCACCATCATCAGGGATAAAGAAAGAATCATGATATTGTGAGTCTCCCAACTTAGAAGATAAGAAGGCTTTGAGGGCTTCTTTGGTGGTTCGACAATGATTAATGGTATTCATATGCACACAAATTATTTTTGCCTGTGGTGCAAATTCATGAAGCTTTAGGATATCCTCTGTAGCGAGGGTGATTGGATCACCATGGGAGAATTGTGCCGCGCCGCCAAAAGCAAGAATCACATCGGGTTTATACTTTTCAAGGGTGGCTTTTACGTCCTTATAAAAGATAGTATCTCCGGTAATATATAGGATGGGTTCATTTGGTGCGCTTAAGATATAACCTGATGAGATGCCCATAAGCTTGGCGGTGATACCAGTGCCATGTTGCCCAGGAACTCGTTGGATGTTAATTGTTTCAAGAGTGAGCTCCTTGTCGATAGAAGTCACATTTGTAAAGCCAATATTTTTAAAATGGTCTTCGTTTTCACATTGACAAAGTAAACGGGTTTCCTTTGGGAGAAGCTCTTTGGCATAGTCGTCAAAATGGTCTGAATGTAGATGTGTCACTAAGCAATGCTCAGGTAGTTTAAATGACGATAAATCAAAGGGAAAGTCCACCATAGGATTTCTAAGTTCGTTCCATGAGTTTGTAATAGGTGGGTTTGCCTCTTTTGGTGCAAAAATAGGATCAATGAGAATGTCTATTTCTCCATAGCTGAGCACGCCTGTTGCATGGCGTAGGTGTTGATATTTCATAATGGCCTCCTTTTTACTCTAGTTAAATGTGTAGTGCATCATTACTTATTAGTGCAAGTTTGTGTATAATGTTATATTAATTTTAAATTTATATAATATAATATTAAATAAGACAATGAAACAATATCATAAGGAGAATTTTCATGGTGAAAGGATTTAAGATGGAATATAACATGGATACAGTGGATAAGCGAATTGTCGAACTATTAAGGGAGGATGCAAAGCAGAATTTTAAAGAAATTGGTGAGCAGATTCATATGACAGGTCAAGCTGTTGGAAGTAGAGTGCGTAGGATGGAAGATGAGGGGATTATCGAAGGCTATACGATTAAGTTAAATCCACAAAAACTGGGTTTAATCACAGTCTATATAACTCTTATTATGAAAAGTACGGATCACTATCGTGTGAGGCAATTTGCCCAGGAAAGACCAGAAATTATAGAAGCTGTACGCATCAGTGGTGAAGGCTGTTACATTTTAAAGGTGGAAGTAAGTAATCATGATGTTTTAAATGAACTATGCAACGAAGTACTCAAATTTGCTAATTATCGAATCAATATTGCAACAGAAAGAATCAAGTAAATAGCAAGTATTTTATTTTACAGGAGAAGTAAATCATGTTAATAAGAAAAGTAAAAGAAGAAGATTTAAAGGATTTACAGCGTGTCTTTCTGTATTTATGTGATCAAGAAGGAAGCTTAGAAAAGATGCAAGAGGCATTTAAGTATATTGATAGTAATCAAGACTATTATTTGCTAGGAGCAGAAGTGGATGGAAAAATAGTAGGCACCGTGATGGGGATAGTGTGCCGAGATATGGTTGGGACCTATACTGCATTTATGACGGTTGAAAATGTGGTGGTGTTAGAAGCATATAGGGGAAGAGGCATTGGTAGAAGTTTGTTTGAAACCATGGAACAGGTGGCTATTGAAAGAAATTGTGCCTATATCTATCTTGTGTCAGGCGACACAAGGAACATAGCTCATAAAATGTACCACAAACTAGGCTATAGGTCAGATAATGTAGTTGGTTTTAGAAAGTATTTAGCAAAATAAAATATGATAAAGTTTGCTCATACATACAAAACTTTAGGCTATAGAAATGGATTAAAAAATGACAGTGTGCTTATAAGATTAAAGCATACTGTCATTTTTTAATTCTATATCGGTTTATAGTTTAAAAGCATAAAATAAATTAACTTACAGCAAATTGGCTGTTGTATAGGTGAGCATAAAAGCCATTTTTAGCAAGGAGGGCTTCGTGGGTGCCTTGCTCAATAATATTGCCATCCTTCATCACTAAAATCACATCGGCTTCTTTGATGGTAGAAAGTCTGTGTGCAACAATAAAACTGGTGCGGCCTTTCATCATCTTTTCAAAAGCTCTTTGAATTCTAATCTCTGTGCGTGTATCAATGGAGGAGGTAGCTTCATCTAGAATCAGCATAGGCGGTAAGGTAAGCATGACTCTTGCAATGCAAAGAAGCTGCTTTTGACCAGCAGAAAGATTACCACCATCTTCTGAGATAACCGTGTCATAGCTATGAGGTAAGCGCTTGATAAAGCTATGGGCATGAACTGCGGAGGCAGCGGCAATGATTTCCTCTAATGTGGCATCGGGTTTGCCAAAGGCAATGTTTTCTTTTATGGTGCCACTTTTAAGCCAAGTTTCTTGAAGCACCATGCCATAGTTATTTCGTAGGCTGTCTCGCGTGAGTGAGGTAATGGGTTTGTCATCTACTCGAATGGTACCGCTATTTACTTCATAAAAGCGCATGAGCAAATTAATAAGGGTAGACTTACCACAACCTGTAGGCCCGACAATGGCTATTCTTTGTCCAGGACTTACGGATAAATTTAAATCTTGAAGCAGTTTGACTTTAGGGTTATAGGAAAAGTCAACATGTTCTAAGTTTATTTTCCCCTCGGCCTCCTTTAGGATAATGGCATCAGATGCATCTTCAGGTTCGGCTT
>JAEXBC010000486.1 GCA_023457875.1 Bacillota bacterium
CTCCTGTGCTATGTATAATAAGAGTATTATCGCCATACTTATAGTTTGTTCCAGCAATATTAACTTGCTTTGTTTCTTGGTCTATGGTTACGCCACTAATCTTTTTCCAAGACTTTGCCTGAGCACTCTTGGTAATAGATAGAATCTTTGAGGTGTCTTTTTGGTATACCAATTCTACAATATCGCCTGGTTTAATTTGAGAAGCAGTAATAGCACTTCCAAAGGTATCAAATACTTTGGTTGCATCACTAAGGGACTTGTCAATATCCTTGTTATGCTCAATATCATACCCTACTATATTCACCTTATTCATCTTTTGTACTAATACGATTAGTGTGTCACTATATTCTATATCTAAATCTGTCTCTTCTTTTGTCGTTTCTATTTTAACATTTTGCTGTTTGTCCGAATTATTCATGAAAGCCTTTATTCCTAAAAACATCATAGTCATTAACACTATAAGTCCAATAATGGAAATACCAATCATGTTAATGATAAATCTCTTGTTGTTTTTCTTCACTCTTTCACCTCCCCATTTCTTTTATTTTAACCTTTTCCTATAAAATGTCAATCTCCCCCCTTTTTGCGCATATGAAAAGAGGCCATCGCAGAATAACTCATAAAGTTAATACTTGCGATAGCCTTCTCTACCATGACATGATCTGCTTAGCAACCTTGATTTGCTTATCCTTATATGTACACATATTCTCCCACTTTTGCTCAAACATACTATAATTCCATCTTCTTTTTGAACTGAGGTATTTAAAGCAAATACTGTTAAACTTGTCTGGATAAATGAGCATAAACTTCAGCATTCTAAATTCATCTGAAGATAAAGTTCTTTCCTTATTATACTCCTCAATCAACTGATAAAGTATTTCATCGTTCCAACCATTTTTTTGCATCATCTTACTTAGAATTTGTGCTAGGTCTAGGACCTGAATATCATAGTTACAGGTATCTAGTTGACTAATAATATACTCTCTTTTCTCAGATTTATTGACTGTATGATAAGTGAAATCCTTGTGAGCTACAGATTTTGTTCCCTTTACCTGTTTAATCAGACGTTCAACCAGTTCTAAATCTATACTACTTAATGCCACTTCTTCTAAATGACGATAATCCTCGCAGCCTTCTAAAAACATCATTTCAAAGTTAGACTTTTGCTTAAGTGCCAATATGTTTTTCTTTAATTTTGTATTTTCTATTTGGCGCCTTAAATAATACTGATAGATATTCTTAATCTTCACATCCTCTATGTCTCTTATATTGCTTTCTATTCTGCTGATATATTTATGAAAAAGTGCCAGGGCTGTAACAATGCCTCTTAGATCCTCATAAAGCTTAAAGTCAGTTTCTTCACAGGGCTCGTAGACCTGCATAATATAGTACTGTTCCCCAATAATTGCATAAGGTAACTTTTTTTTAGTAGAAATGATATGGCTAAACCCTTTAAATTGACGCTGCACAAGATGTGTGTCCACTTCATAACTAAAGAGAATCTGTTCTTTAGGAACTTCCACCCTACGGAGTACAAATTTCCCTTTGTTTGTATCTACGTAGTAGTTACTTCTTATATATTGATATTTCTTTATATTGATATCATATTGATTGATCAGCTCTCTACCCAGCGGTTTCACATCTACTCCTCCTAACTCACTCTCGTATTATCTACCACCCTTATGTTTCCAGTCTTATAATTTATATGATATAAAGTAGTAAAAAATATCTATTTCCAATTTTTTTTAGGATTATCTTTTAAAATTTCACTTTTATCTTCACATAGGTATGATATAATATCCATGTTGCATAAAAATTGATTTAAAAATTTGTGAGGTTATGATAATGAAACGTAAAGGTTGGCTAATTCCTATTTTAGTCTTTTCAATATTTATCTTATTTTTATTTTCCTATCAGCAAAGGCAAGATGTGGTTTCTTTTGCAGATACCACAACCCTTACGCCTATTCTTTGGCGTAAAAACTCTGCTGATATTACAAGAGTGGTTTATTCATCACAAGGCAAAACAATCGATGCTTATCGAGAAAACGAAAATTGGATAATTTCAGATTCGAAGCAGCGTAGTGCAGATGCCCTATACATCTATAATGTGATTACGCCTTTTATGGAGCCTCTATTTGAGCAAATGGTGGAAAAAGATCCAACTGACTTAACACTGTATGGGATAGATGAACGCTCTGCCTCCTTAACCTTATATGATACCCAAGAACATGAATATACCCTCAAAAAAGGAAAAATGGCAACGAAGACATCTACCTATGTTTATGCGCCACTTACAAATACAGTTTATACCATGAATCCATCTGCATTTGATAAGATTAGCATTTCTCCAGATGAATGGGAAAGCAAAAAACTCATTACTTTTGAAATGGAAGATGTGGCAAAGATTAACTTGGTCTACAAAGGTAACTATGCTACCTTATTCCCTATTAAGGACGAAAAAGGTATTGTCTTTACTAGCCCTAAGCTTGACAATACCCTAGTTAACGCATTTATTAATTTTTTGGAAACGACACGAATCCAAGGCTCCATTACAAAAAATGCAAACCCACTGGTTCAAAGTGTATA
>JAEXBC010000487.1 GCA_023457875.1 Bacillota bacterium
CAACGATTTTACACATTGACGTGGATGCAGCAGAAATCGGGAAGAACATTCCTACCTTGGCTTCTATCGTTGGAGATGCAAAAGAGGTATTAAATAAACTCTTGCCTCTTATTCCTAAAAAGGAAAATAAAGAATGGCTTGAGCAGATTCAGGCCTTCAAAGATGCCTTTAGCTATGACTATCAAAATGGAGACCATCTTACACCACAATTTATGATGAACACCATCTATAATCAGACAGAAGGTAAGGCGATTATCACCACTGAGGTAGGTCAACATCAAATGTGGGCAGCTCAATTTTATAAGTATACTGAGCCTAGAACCTTTATTAGTTCTGGTGGCTTAGGAACCATGGGCTACGGCACAGGTGCAAGTATAGGTGCTCAAATAGGGCGTCCTGATAAACAAGTGGTACATATTGCAGGAGATGGTTCTTTTAGAATGAACTGTAATGAACTTGCCACCATTTCTCACTATAATGTTCCTGTCATTATTGTTCTTATGAACAATGCTACACTGGGTATGGTAAGACAATGGCAAACCTCTTTTTATGAAAAACGTTATTCACAAACTACGTTGGATCGGGCACCAGACTTTGTGAAGCTAGCTGAGGCTTTTGGTGTAGCGGGATATGATGTAAACTCTAAGGAGGAGTTTGGCTCTTGTCTTGAAGCAGCCTTATCCGCTGGCAAACCTGCACTTCTCAACTGCCACATTGGCATGGATGAAAGAGTATTGCCTATGGTAGCACCAGGCGCTGCGATTGATAATATGATATTGGATTAATGATAAAAAATTGGTACACATTTGATGGTGTATCAATTTTTTTTTGAAATAAATGATAAAAAAAAGACAAAAAAGCTATAAATGATTGATAATTTCTATATAAATTGTTAATATTTATATATGAAGTAAACTTGCTGGGGGAGGCCAAATGATGAAACGTAATAGAGCTTATTTTTATGGCTGTTTAATGGGGGGCGCGATAGGAGATGCCCTAGGCGTGCCAATTGAATTTATGAAGTATCATCAAATTGTGAGTCAATATGGTGATAAAGGGGTCTGTGATTTGACTTTCCCTTCTTATCAGCGTTATGCCTTGATTTCTGATGATACACAATTAACAATGTTTACAGTAGAAGGCTTACTGCGTAGTGCGACAAGAGCTAAAAGAAAAAACAAAGAAAGAACGCTAGAAGGTGTGACACTGACATTGTTTAGAGCTTACTTAAGATGGCTACATACCCAAGGATTAAATACAGCACATTGGAACAAAAAGGACTATGATGGATGGCTTATTAAAATAACTAGGCTGCATGCTTATCGAGAACCAGGCGTAACCTGTCTCACTTCATTGGGTAAGGGCGTTATGGGGACAATAGAAAAACCAATTAATGATAGTAAGGGAACAGGTGCCTTGATGCGAGTTGCACCTATTGGACTGATAGAAAAAGAAGATAGGGCCTTTGAGATTGGTATGCGTTCAGCTGCTATTACACATGGGCATCCCTGTGCCTATTTATCTGCAGGTGCCATGGCCCAGATGATTTACTATATCATGGAAGGCAAAGAACTTGAAGAGGCTATAAAGCTCGGTATCAATACCTTAAAGGGTTATCCAAACAGTGAAGAGGTAGTGGTTAGTCTAGAGCAGGCAGTAGTCTTAGCCCGAAAAGAGGAAAAGGGACATGAGGTTATTGAGATGCTGGGAACAGGTTTCTTGGCACATGAGGCATTGGCTATTGGTATTTATGCTGCCCTATGTTATCCTACAGATTATAAAAAGGCTGTACTATTATCCATCAACCATAGTGGAGATAGTGATAGCACAGGAGCCATTACTGGAAGCTTATTAGGTGCCTACTTAGGCGAAAGCTGTTTGCCTGAAGAGTGGACTCAAGGCGTGGAGCTTAATCAAGAAATCAAGCAGCTTGCCCTTGATCTTGAAATTTTTTATCAGGACGACGAGGCGTGGCTTCAAAAATACCCTTCATGGTAGAATGAAAAACAAAATTGCCCTGACAGAATATCCTATCAGGGCAATTTTTATATTTTTTGCTTTATCTTTTCTTGATCTATCCTTTAAAGTACTTCAGCAAGCTTTTCCTTTAAGGTAAAGGCACGATCTTTTAAACGAGCTGAAATCTCTGGGCGGGTAATGACCATAGATAGGTACTGTTTACTTTCAGAGTACTTTTCAAGCTCGTAGGCTATAGCTGCTAGGGTATACATGAGGGTCTGCTCATCAGTACCTACCATAGGAAAGCTTTCCTTTGAGAAGGCTTCGCGATAAGCGTCATAGGCGCGACTTAAAAAGGATTTAGACTCCTTCTCCTTACCAAGATCACGTAATAGCCAAGCAATATGCAGGGCAATATAAGCCTGTTCATTCAGCTTACCCTTTCTAGTGATACAAGCAAGTAATGCCATTTTGTGTTTATGTATGGCTTCCTCAGTGGTTGTATATTCACCATAGGTGGGTTTATTGGTATTGCCTTTAAAAAAGATTTCGTTTAACCATTTTTTTTGCTGACTTAATAGGTTTTTAGTATTTTTTGAAATGGTGCTATAACCACACTCAGGGCAAACAATCACATCATACAATATGGGATTCACTAAAGAATAGTGAGGGTAGAGATCATCATCTAAGGAGGTCACTTGATTTTTGCCAACCTTAACGGCTTTTGCTGTAAAATTGCTGTTGCAAAGAGGGCATACACAAGATTTATCGTATAAAGCACTTTTGACTTGGTCAGTTATTTCATCTATAGGCATATCGCTCACTTCTTTCTATATTAAACTATACTATTTATAGTATAGACTAAAAATCACCAAAAGTAAAATTTGAATTTAAAATAGTATAATAAATTGTATAAAAAATGGAGGAAAAATGAGAATAAAATGGTTATTATATACAATGTTGCTAGTGGTATGTACAGGCTGCCAAGGTAAAAATGCTGCCCATGCCGAAAATAGTATAGAAGTTACTGACCATGCTACAAAGGGTCCTACCATAAGCACTGATGAAAATCAGGATAAAGAAGAGAAAGACACTGAAAAGGAAGGCACAGAAAACCAAGAAGACAAAGATAAAGAAAAAAAGGAAGAGCCATCAATAGAAAAAAAAATAGATGCCTATGTGAGTCAGATGAGTGAAGATGAAAAAATAGGCCAGTTGTTATTTATTGACATCAGAAAGGATGAGCAGGGCAGCCCCATTACAAGCCTTGATGAGCATACGGCAGAGCTTATTCGTACCTATCATGTAGGCGGCATTATCCTTTTTAAAGAAAACATTCAAACTGCCCAGCAGACCAAGAAGCTGATTGGTGATTTACAAAAAACCTCAGACATTCCCTTATTTGTGGGGGTGGATGAAGAAGGTGGCATTGTCAGTAGGGTAGGAAGTAACAGTGCCATTTGCCAAGAACCCTTTAAAGAAGCTTTTTTAATGGGACAAACCAAAGACACATCTATCGCCTATCAAGAAGCAACCAGAATGGGAAAGGTGCTCTATGAGTTAGGGTTTAATATGGATTTTGCACCCGATGCAGATATTTATAACGAGCCCAGTAATACCGTTATTGGGAGAAGAAGTTTTGGGACAACCGAGGAGGAGGTGACGCCTATGGTGATTGCCTTTGCCAAGGGACTAGAGGATCAAAAAATTATACCCGTTATTAAACATTTCCCGGGACATGGCAATACGAAGGAGGACTCCCATACTGGACTTGCCTATGTGAATAAAAGCTTAGAAGAACTGGAGAAAGAAGAAATTTTG
>JAEXBC010000488.1 GCA_023457875.1 Bacillota bacterium
CACTATCTATAAATAAACTGATGTTTTCTAACAAGAGGCAGTCAATTCCCTCAAGTTGTAATAAAACTTCCTTTGCCTTTTCAAAATGATTCATTGTAATATATAATTCTACAATATTTAGGATAATTTTAACCTTACGTACTTGATCATCTCTTTCCTCAGCTTGCTGCAAGCCTTCTCCTGCATATACAATGGCTTTTTCAAACCACCCCTTCTTCATATAGGCTAAAATGAGAAAATGATATATTTTTATATACTCTGCTTCCTCCTCTTCAAGCTCACTGATTTTCATCTGTTCATAGACTAATGAACATGCTTCAATGACCTCATTATACCTTCCAGAAACTAAATAATACTCCTGTTTGAGTAAGAAAAGAGACACATAGGCTCTTTTATTTTCCTGCTTAGTAGCAAGCTCCATTGCCTTTGTTATGGCTTCTATAAGTTCATCCGTGTTTTCTCTCCATTTTCTAGATACTAAGGTAATAAAGTAGTCTATATGGATAGGATTCTTTTTTATCTCTTCAAGCTGCTCTTGTAATTTTACTTTCTCTATGTTCAACACCTCATTTCAGATACCATTCATGATTGTTACTATAAATTTTATACTATTTTTCATCAAAAAGATACACTAAGTACTAATATCTATTTGAATTTTTGGTATAATTTCGCAAAAAAAACGAGGGCTTTTGTGTGCCCTCGCTTTTTACCCAAGATAAAATTAAGTTCCTGCAATTTGTAGATTACTCGAAACTAAGTTTTAACTAGGGTGTATTAGGTTTTGATAACTCTGTTAAACGATTTGGCTAATGCACTTCATTCTCCAAGGGTACCATCTCCTAACGTTTATACAAAAGATATCATCTTCTTTTCAGATAGACCACACCTTTTGTATGATATTATTATGTATCATTTATGCTATTTTATACGTTAAAATGAAAATCTTTTATCCACCTTGCTTATACACCTTAAATAGCTTAGAATATAGAAGATTCAATATTAAAAGTTTGGTATAGAAGATTTATATAGAAAATAATATTAAAAATTTATACGAAAGATAATGTTAGAGATTTATATTAAAGCTTATTATTGGAAGGAGCTATTATGAATAAATATAAAAAACCTGTTTTTTTAGTTACATATGGCCTTTTACTTTACTTTTTCTTATTAAGACTTGAGTTTTTTTCTAGCTTTATAGGGAATTTCATTAGCCTGATTACGCCTTTTATTTGGGGATTTGCGCTAGCTTATATTCTCAATATTCCCTATCAATTCTTTCTTACAAAGCTGTTTCACGCTGATGTACAAAAAAGAAGCTATCGTACGAAGCAAACACTTTCCTTAGTGCTTTCATATGTGCTCTTTTTTCTAGTCATTGGCCTATTCTTTGCGCTACTTATCCCTCAGCTTAATGACAGCATTAATATCTTTATCGCTAACTCAAATAACTACACAGTCACCTTGCAAAACTTTATGACGGGCTTAGTGGAACGCTTAAAATTAGAGCCTTCTATTTGGCGTGAAATCGAAAACACTCTATCTTCCTTGACAGATATGCTGATGAGCTTCTTTAAGAACTCATTGCCTTCTTTACTTGGTTTTATCACGGCCACAGCCTCTAGCTTAATCAATATATTGGCTACCTTATTTATTTCCATGTATTTCTTAGCAAGCAAGGAGTCATTAATGTCTCTTGTGTCTCGATCTGTCAATGCCTTTGCTTCACCAAAGGTAAAAATGCATCTAAAGCATATCTTAGAAGTAACCAATCAAACCTTTAGAGGTTTTATCATTGGGCAGCTTACTGATGCCTTTATTATTGGTCTGATTACTTTTATTTGTTCTAGCATCTTCCAGTTCCCTTATCCTATTCTTTTAGGCTTCTTGGCTGGTGTAACCAATGTCATTCCAGTAGTTGGGCCATTAATTGGTGCTGTTCCTTGCGTTCTCATCATCTTGATGGTACAACCTGCTAAGGCACTATGGTACATTATCTTTATTACCATTTTACAGCAAATTGACGGCAATGTGATTTGCCCTAAGATAGTAGGCGACTCAACTGGACTAGATGGTTTATGGATTTTGTTCGCCGTAATCGTCGGCGGCGGCTTCTTTGGTATCGTAGGCTGTCTTCTTGCAGTTCCTGTTTGTGCCATTGCGCTAAAGCTTTATGAGGAACTGTTGAGTAAAAAACTTGCGCCAAGTGCGCCTGTATCTCGTCAGGAAACTGCCCCCACCCAGAACTCTGAGCGGCGAAGACGCCCCAATAATCAAAATACTAGAACCCACTAGTTTTACCTAACTTTTCTTGTATATAAAAACAAGGTAGTAACATTTCCTACCTTGTTTTTTTGTGCTTCCAATATACTGCTTAATAACATTTTATTGTTTTTTCATAGCCTACTATCCATTTGCGATTATCTTTTAGTGCGCTTTTCTCCGACTTAAGATTCCATCATATTCCCCTTGTTTAAACCAAAGATTAAGCTCTTTTGCACGTAATACTGTCCATGGATGGGTTTGATATAAGGTGCTTAATACCTTTACTACCTTATTATAGGCCTCGGTATCTAGGCTCTCAAATTGCTCTACCTGTTTTAAGAAATCTTCTTCATTCATGGTATCATAGAACTTAGGCGGATAACCTGCACATTTCATTAATGCTGATATTGCCACCTTATGATCTTGGCAAACCAATAAGCCTGCCCGATCCGCTGTAAGCTCAGATTTTCTATACCAATTATATAGGGAAATCTGAAGACCAATGCTAATGATGCCTCCTATTCCCAACGTCATTTGAGAAGCAATTTCCGCAAGATAAGGGAGGGCTTGTCCCATCATATGATACATTAAATGCTGGCTTTTAATATGCCCTACCTCGTGTCCTATAATAAACAATAATTCCTCATAAGTTAACAGACTTAAACTACCTGCATTTAATATGATAATAGGATTCTCTATACCAGTGGTGCACGCATTCACTGAGAAGCCTTGTTGAATATAAATTTCAGGCATTTTTTCCACTTGAAGAATACGACAAGCAGTCTCCACTGCCTTATAGACAAAAGGTATATTTTGCTTAGTCACTCTAATATTGCTCCCTGTGTATTGTACCTTGATAAAACGTTCAATATCATACTCCACAAATAGCTTAAAGGGTTTCTCCAGCATGGCATTTCCGCGAAGGGCCTCTAATAGTTTATGATCCTCTGGATGCTCATATTCTAGGGCACTTAATGCCGTAAGCACCACTCTTTCGCCCTTGCTCTCTCCTAGTCTATTGTTCACAAGCAAGTCTTCAATTTGTTTTTCTAAAAACAACTGTATGTACTGGGGTGTATCAATGAGATAGGCTAGAACGGATACGCCTTGCTTTTCAAAGTGCTTCTTGATGTAGGCCATTCGCTCCTGCGTCCATACACTTTGTATATATCCTCTCACCTTTTCATCAATTTCTAGTACGGGCATCCACTGCTGCATATAAGCGGGTACTTGCCTTTCATCCCTCAACCTATAGTATAGATAGCCATAGCTAAACAAAAGCAGCTTCTGGGCTTTTGAAAGTTGTTTACAAAGAATAGTAGCATCAAACTGCTCATTAATCACTGTATTCAAGGATAACCCCTCAAAGCTTGCTTTGTTTTTAATACACTCCAAAAGAATAGGTCTGTCTTCAGATAATATTACCTTATATAAGATACACAAAAAACCATATGCATTCATTATTCTTTTCCCCCTACCAAGTCCATGGTCCAAAGCCAGATGACAATGGTGCTATTTTTACTTTAGGCTTTTCCTCTTGGGTTACATGATTACTCACATCCCAAGCCAAATCCTCCACAAGAAAATTCATTTCTCCCTTTTTCGATAACCCAAAAAGTTTCTCCCTATCTAATGCTTCTTGTTTTTCTTCCATCGTTTCATCTATTTTTATAAGGTGTTCAAATATATCCATTTTTCCTCCAACTTTCGTTTTTCTTTATTTTATCACAACATTGCAGGTTTGTAAGGGGTAACCACAATAAAACTGCTCAGCATAATAACCAAGCAGTTTTATTGTTGGATATGTTTACCGAGCACTTTGTACACTAACAGACTTTATTCAATATTTACCAGTTCTGCCCCTTGATAATAATGATTGATGATTTCTTTATAATCGTATCCCAACTTTGCCATGCCCTTTACGCCATCCTGACTCATGCCGACACCATGACCAAAGCCACCTCCAAATAAGGTAATTGAGGAAAGTACTTTATGCTTATTATAGGTAATCTGGGGTGCAAAAAAGGCGCTTGGGAGCATTGACATACCATCAATTTCTGTTCCATCTCCCCGCTTAATCTTTAAACGATGCTTATCGTTATTTGCAAATAAACTACGAATAAGATATTCCGTGGACACCTGGACAGTGCATTTGGATCCTTTTATAACTAGCTTCATAATATTGCCACCTTCTCCTCTTTCTGCAACCTCCATATCTTGAACCACGCCAAGGGTATCTATCTTTTTTGATATCCAATTTTCATTGCCATCTAAGATTTTAACTAGACTAGGATAATCCTTGCTCATTTGAGATAGGGAGCTATTCACAAAATCACTGAGTTCCTCTTGGCTTAAGCTCACTTGCCATCTAAACCATGGCGAGTCACTATCATAAGCTTCCACCTGTTGGGGTGATAAGGTAAAGAATTCATAAGCATCTGTCTCATCCTTTAAGTTGTCTACTAAAGCTTTGCCTTCATATTGTGGTTTTGAAACGAGATATTCTGGGGAACTAGAAGGAAAGCTTTCACCAGATGCCCATACTTCTCCTAAATTAGCAGTATAACCACAGGAGCTTGCAAAGAACTTGCTACTAATAATATTTCCTTCATCACTTAAGACTTGCCCTGCTGTTGCCGCCGCTGCTTCATAGGCTAACTCATTAGGCGCAATGTTGTTATATACCTGGGAAGCCGTAGTGTCATCAATGTGGGCGCCATAACACATAAACTTGCTGCTTTTTTTACTGGCTGCTGCATAGGTTCTTGCCGCCACGGCTTGCACTTTAAGTGCCTCTAAGCCATAGCTAGTGGGCATCTCACTAGGTATTACTGCGGCCACATAGTCTTCAAGGTCTATGGCATTAACAATAACGTAGCCCTTCTCAGTTTTGGTTATTTCTAGCGTCCCTTTATATTTAGGAAATATACCATTCTTTTTATAGTTAAAAAGCTTAAGGGCACTTTCCTCACGAGGAATAAAGTAAATGGTATCTACGCCCTTTTCCCAGTTAAAGCTTTCACTATCCCATACTGTTTCCTTATCGAGTGTACTTTGCTTTCCGTTATACTCCATATCGTAGTCTGACGTACCTAGTAATTTGACCCACTCATGATAATAGCCTTTCTTTTCATTGGCTAGTACAACACGTATGCCGTCACTATTGCTTCTACCTATTACTTCAAGAGCTATAAGTTTTCCATTTTCTTCTCTATAGCCTACCTGGGTGCCATAGGGAAGCTCCCGAATATGTTGATAACTGCCTATATCTGTGTGATCTGTAATACTTACTGCTTTATAATCTAGTGTCCCTGCCTTTTCGAATACCACCTGGCTGTCTGTTACCTTAAGCAAAACATCCTTATTGGGATAGTCTTCTATTTCAAAGGCTATAGCTGCGTCTCCACTAATTCTTAGCTGCCCCTGTTGTTCCTTCAACTCACTTTTTAGTCCATTATTTTTTAAGGTGATGCTATTTTCTCCTATCTTTATAGTTACCGAGTCTTTGGTAACTTCAGATAAAGTGCAGGATTCTATCACGCACTCTTTGCTTGTGATTTCCATAATCCCTAATATTTCTTTATCCTTGACTGCAACCTTGATGGTTTTATTTTTTAGAGGCTCCACAATAAGCCCTTTAAAGCC
>JAEXBC010000489.1 GCA_023457875.1 Bacillota bacterium
GCCATGATGGGTGCAAAGGTGCAGGAGTTAATAAGTGTTGAGGGTGTTGGCCCCATTATTGCAGAAGAATTTGTGGCTTATTTTAGCCTAGAAGAAAATAAGCAAATGGTAGAGGCATTAGTGAAGCAGCTGCATTTCAAACTAGAAGAAGCAAAAGAAATGCAGGATACGCCAATAAAGGATAAGACCTTTGTTGTAACAGGCGAGGTACATCACTTTGCTAATCGAAAAGCCCTTCAAGAAAAGATTGAGGCACTTGGCGGTAAAGTCACAGGCTCTGTTAGTAAAAATACGGACTTCTTAATCAATAATGATAGTGAGTCCACCTCTAGCAAAAATAAAAAGGCAAAAGAATTAAATATACCTATTTTGACAGAAGAGCAATTTTTACAACTTATCCAGTAAAGATGATCACAAAAAGAGATTGGTAAAAGTATAAAGATGGATTGAGACAAATTCAGTATATAAAAAGGATAGAAAAAAACTTTATTTTAATGTAAAATAATATTAATACAAAAAATTATAAATATTTCATACTGCATAACATTTTTTCCATAGCCATAGAGAAAAATTAATCATATAATAGAATATATAAATAGGTTGTGGCATAACAAAGGAGGATTATGATGGACATAATTGAAGCAGCTAAAAAAGCCAGACAAGCTTCCATTTTACTAGCCGCTATTGATGGAGATACTAAGAATAAAGCCTTGGCTGCTATTGGTGAAGCCTTAAAGGCCAATATCGCTAAAATCAAGGCTGCAAATGAGCTTGATAGAAAACGAAGTGAAGAAGAAAAGTTAGCCATGCCACTCATTAAACGCTTAAAATTTGAAGAAGAAAAACTAAATGATGTGGTCATGGGTCTTGAGAGCCTTATAAAGCTTGAAGAACCTGTTGGGAAAGTCCTACTAAAAACGGAGTTAGATGAAGATTTAGTGCTTACCCGTATCGCTTGTCCAATTGGTGTAATCGGGGTTATTTTTGAATCAAGACCTGATGCATTGGTGCAAATTTCAAGCTTATGCTTAAAAAGTGGCAATGCGGTCCTTTTAAAGGGTGGTTCAGAGGCGAAAGAAACCAACCGTGTTTTATTTAACATTATTAATGAAGCTTCTGTTAAGGCAGGACTACCAGAGGGCTGGATTGTACTAATGGAAAGCAGGGAAGATGTGAATAGTATACTTGCAATGGACAAGTATATCGATTTGCTGATTCCACGAGGTTCTAATGCTTTTGTAAGCTACATTATGAAGCACACGAATATTCCTGTTATGGGACATGCAGATGGTATTTGTCATGTTTACGTGGATAAAGATGCAGATTTAGAAACAGCAGCAAATATTGTAGTTGATTCAAAAACACAAAATGTAGCTGTATGTAATGCGCTTGAGACCTTGCTTGTGCATAAGGATATTGCAGAGCACTTCTTACCTAGATTACAGGCGAAATTAGAAGAAAAGAAGGTCACCATAAAGGGTTGTGAGCGTACAAGGGCTATTATTGATGTGGAAGTAGCAACAGAGGAAGACTGGCAAACAGAATACCTTGACTATATCCTCTCTATTAAAATAGTAGATGGATTAGATGAGGCCATAGATCATATTAATACCTTTGGTTCTGGACATACGGACTGCGTTGTGACACAAAATCAAGAAGTGGCAAATGCCTTTATGACACTTGTTGACTCAGGTAATGTCTTTCATAATGTATCTACTCGCTTTAGCGATGGTTTTAAATACGGTTTTGGTGCAGAAGTGGGTATTAGTACATCAAAATTACATTCAAGGGGACCAGTAGGCTTAGAAGGATTACTTATCTATAAATACACCTTATGTGGAAAGGGGCAGATTGTAGAGGATTACGCAAATCACACAAAGAGCTTTACACATAAAAAGATACAATAATAGAGTTGGCATAGGGTATACAGAAATTATTCCAAACTAATGTAAGAGTGGAGGGGAAAATCTGTGAATGCTAAAGGATATTTTACTCGCAAATGGGAAACAAGTAAAATGCGCATTCTTAGAAAAGTCCTCTTAACGGTAGTAAGTTTATTTATTATTTGTAGTATACTTTCAAGGATATTATTTGCGTATATTGAGTATAAATCACATGATACACAAATAACCGTTTATCAGCTAGATGAGGCAGGAAAGAGAAAGTAACTGAAATTTGGATAAAGGAATATGTGTTAAGGGGAGAAGGAGGCTTCAAAAAAGAAGCTTCCTTTTAAAATTCAAAAAATTAAAACTTAAAAATTAAGTTATAATGATAAGAATAATAGGACATATTTTACAAAAAATAAAACTTAAAAATAAGAAAAGGTGATTGACAAAAAGAAAAAATGTGATAATATAATTATATAAAGAAAAGCAAATATCAAGTAATAATAATTATTAATTAAATAGTTTTTTAATCTTAAGGAGGATTTAGTTATGAAAAAATATGTATGTACAATTTGTGGTTATGTTCATGAAGGAGATGCAGCTCCAGATGCT
>JAEXBC010000490.1 GCA_023457875.1 Bacillota bacterium
GTGCAGGTGGTGTAGCTGGCGTAGTTGTTCATAAGTGTGTACAAAATCCAGAGGTGTTTGAGGAGATTTGCATTGCAAGTCGTACCAAATCAAAGTGTGATGCCTTAAAAGCAAAGCTTGAGGGAGGCAAAACAAAGATTCAAACAGCTCAGGTAGATGCTGACAATGTGGAGGAATTAATCGCATTAATCAATGATTATAAACCAGATATCGTTATGAATATCGCATTGCCTTATCAGGATTTAACCATTATGGAGGCTTGTCTTGCAACCAAGACCCATTATCTAGATACAGCTAACTATGAGCCACCTGAAACAGCTAAGTTTGAGTATAGCTGGCAATGGGCTTATAGAGAAAAGTTTGAAGCGGCAGGAATTACAGCTATTTTAGGTTGTGGCTTTGATCCTGGAGTGACAGGGGTGTTCTCTGCCTATGCCCAAAAGCATTATTTTGATGAAATTCATTATATTGATATTTTAGATGCCAACGCAGGAGATCATGGCTATCCTTTCGCAACGAACTTCAATCCAGAAATCAATATTCGTGAGGTAACAGCAAAGGGTAGTTATATTGAAAATGGTGACTGGGTGGAAACAGAGCCAATGGAGATTAAAAGAGTATATGATTTCCCTGAAATTGGTGAAAAGGATATGTACTTGCTTCATCATGAAGAATTAGAGTCTTTAGCCCTTAATATCAAGGGTGTTAAGAGAATCCGTTTCTTTATGACCTTTTCTGAGAACTATTTAAATCACTTAAGAGTACTTGAGAATGTTGGCATGACTTCTATCGAACCTATTGAATATGAAGGAAAACAAATAATTCCACTACAGTTTTTGAAGGCTGTTCTTCCTGACCCAGCTTCTTTAGGGCCAAGAACAAAGGGAAAGACCAATATTGGTTGTATTTATCAAGGCGTGAAAGATGGTAAGCCAGTTAACTATTATGTTTATAACGTATGTGATCACCAAGCGTGCTACAAGGAGGTTGGTTCACAGGCTATTTCCTATACAACAGGTGTACCTGCTATGATTGGGGCAATGATGTTACTTAAGGGCTTGTGGAAAAAAGCAGGGGTTTATAATGTAGAAGAGTTTGATCCAGATCCATTTATGGAAGCACTTAATGAATGGGGCTTACCATGGAAAGAAAGCTTTTCACCTACACTAGTTGAGTAAGGAGTTTGTTATGAAATTAGATTTTAGAGAAGTGCCTAGCCCAAGCTATGTGGTAGATGAAAGATTGTTAATCAAGAATCTAGAGCTTTTAAAGTCTATTGAAGAACGTACGGGGTGCCGCATTTTGCTAGCACAAAAGGGTTTTTCAATGTATGAAACTTTTCCCCTTATTGGCCAGTATATTTCAGGTGTTACTTCCAGCTCTTTATTTGAAGCAAGACTAGGCTATGAAGAAATGGGAAAAGAGGTGCATATTTACTCACCTGCCTATAAGGAAGAAGAGTTTGATGAGATCTTAACTTATTGTGGACACATTGTGTTTAATTCCTTTAAACAGTGGAAAAAGTATAGACAAAAGGTTCAAAATAGTGGAAAACAGGTAAGCTGTGGACTAAGGATTAATCCTGAGTATGCAGAGGTTGAAACTGAGCTTTATAATCCTTGCGCACAAGGTTCTAGGATGGGCATTACCCTCGGAAATTTTGAGCCAGAAGAGCTTGAAGGTATTGAGGGCTTACATTTCCATGCTATGTGTGAGCAAAATTCAGATACCTTAGAACGTATTTTAGATGTGGTAGAAGAAAAATTTGGCCCCTACCTCAAACAAATGAAATGGATTAACTTTGGAGGTGGGCATCATATTACGAGGGCTGATTACGATGTGGATAAGTTGATTGCTTGTATTAACCGCATTAAAGAAAAATATGATGTACAAGTTTATTTAGAGCCTGGAGAAGCCGTTGCATTAAATACAGGCTATTTGGTGGCAAGTGTCTTAGAAATTGTTGAAAATGGCATCCAAATTGCTATTTTAGACACTTCAGCAGCCTGTCATATGCCAGATGTCTTAGAGATGCCCTATAGGCCTCAAATTATTGGAGCAGGACAAAAGGATGAGTTAGCCTACACCTACCGCTTGAGCAGTGCCACTTGTTTGGCAGGAGATATTATAGGAGATTATTCCTTTAGTGAACCACTTAAAGAAGGGGACCGTCTTGTCTTCTGTGATATGGCACATTATACGATGGTAAAGAATAATACCTTTAATGGGATTAACTTACCCTCCATCATCCTTTATAGGGGAGAAGGGGATTTTAAAATAGTTAAGCAGTTTGAGTATGAAGATTTTAAAAGAAGACTTTAACTAATACCTCGAATAAGCTAATGCGAAGAAGAAAATGATTTAGACATACCCTATTCATGATAAGAATATATTAGATAATAGCCTGTTCTTATATTAAGAAAAGCTGAGTGCTTTGGGGTGGTGAATATTTTCAGATGAAAGCTTTTTTTCATGCTCTTCTTCCTAACTTACAAAAGATAAGGTGCGAGAAGTGGTATATTTTAACAGTACAGATTATGGTGGCCATTGTGCTCAGCGTAGAAAATACAATTCAAAAAGCCCAGCGCATGAATCCGCTTCTTATTTTTGTAATAAGTTTTTTAAGCTATATGTGGCTGATTGATATGATTGTGAACATACTTAAGTGGTTACAGGAATATTTAAGGCGAATGTCGATTACAATGGGAATGACCATCGTGGTGCCAGTTGTGATTTTACTTTGTTTTGAATATGTTGATACAGGCATTGAAAGAAGAATAAGTTTTATCGCACTGATTTTGAGTGTGGTTTTCACCTATTTAGAAATGCTGGCTTTTATTACTGATACCCAAGAAGAGAAAGAATCCCTAGAGCAAATGACTAAGGATTTGAAAGTAAAAAGCATTATCACTTGGCTAGTTGTTATCTTACTTAATTTATATACACTTGTTATACTGGTTCAGTTTAATGCAAGCCATCATGTCAAACACTTTATTAATGCGACCACCTACGGTAAGGCAGCAGCCATTGATTTATTTTATTATGTGATTATCACCTTTTCCACTGTGGGATTTGGGGATATATGCCCTAAGACGCAGCTAGCCAAGCTCCTTACAGGCTTTATCGCTTTGTCTGGTATGCTGTTTTCAGGTGTGTTCGTGGCTACAATTATAGCAAGCCAAAGAAGAAATAAATGAGAGCAAGAAAAAGAGCTACTGCCTACTTAGGTAATAGCTCTTTTCTGACAAAAACTTCCGTTACTAGCAAACGCCGCTGTATGTTTTTACGTTTCCGTCGGCATTAAAAGTAACTACCATATAACCTCCATCGGCATTGACCCAGAGGTAACTTTTTTTGTCGTTTTCGTCTATGGAAATTAAATAGCCTGGAGTTTTGAATGCAGTTACACAGTCATCGTAAGTGCCGATTTTGCCACTTTCTAGGTCTCCTACCGTGGAAAGATCAGTTGCACTGTCGGCAAATTCTGCTCTGTATTCGCTCTTTGAAAAGTCGCCATAAATATTGGTGACCAAACCACTAGATGTGTTAATCCATACATTTAATTCTAAATCTTGTCCGTTTATGGTTATGTTGTAATAGTAATAAGCTTTGTCCACTCTTATAGGGTCACCCAAAATCGCATTGACCTCGCTTTCGGTCATGCCTATTTTCAATTGGCTGAATTTCTCATAACCATCACTTTTGACACTGTCACTCTGTGTTTCGGGAACGCTAGAGCTGTTTTGAACATCTAAATTGTCTTGAACTTGTTTGTCCTCCTTGGTGCATCCTATCAATGATAATACCACGAGTAGCATAAGAAGCAGCGGAAATAATCTTCTGCATTTGTTCTTTGTTGTCATCATTTACTATTCTTCTTTTAAATTTATTACTAATCCGAAGAAGCATACACGATGAGTTTCTATTCTCCGAATATTAGCCACTCCTGTTTTTACCAGTGTTTAACTATTAATAATCCATATATAAGAATAAAACGCTTTTAATGATTAGCCCACAAAAAGGTTAGTTTTTAAAGGTACGTGTAAATATGGTACAATTAAAGAAAAAATTTCGAAGGGGGAACACCTATGTTTCGCAAAAATCATGTTCAACAACTCACTCTTGAAGAT